>JBMYXJ010000001.1:0-17873 GCA_049608285.1 Mycobacterium sp.
ACACTGCGGGCTCTGGACCCTGGACTATCGCGAACGGCATCGGCTTGCCCAGTGCCGCCCATTGCTTCCAAACCATGCCAAGGTGCTGTTGTTCGCCGATCACTCCGGTCATATGCCTGCCGTCGAGCATCATGATGCGCGCAATCGACCAGTTCGTGAATGACCCGTCCGGGGTGCTGACGACAATGGTGCCGAAGGTGTTCACGTACCGACCGCCGTCGAGTGGGTGCAGAAGCGGGGTCGGGAATTGATCCAGTACCGCCTCGTCGCCGTCAAGCTGATTGGCGAACACCGGCGCATCGCCGATCAACCGAGTCGGTATCGGCCGTTTGTCCACCGCGCTCGCCAATGCATCGACGATCTCTCGCACCGTCGATTCCGGCGGCAACCCCCACGACAACGCCACTCTAGCCATCGGTTTGCCCGGCAGCGAGCTGAGCGCTGCCGGCGCCCCAAGAACCCGAAATCCCTGTGCGCCAACAATATTCTCAAAGAGTCGTGCAGGGCCGCACACCTCAGTCGTGCGCCTGATAAAAGCTCCCAGCTCGAGGTGTTGGTCAACCTCATCGGTGACGACGGTGAGGTCACCGAGACCACGCAGGACCTCGGTGTACTCCCGGATATCTCTGATCCTGGTCATGCCAACGTCCCTTTCATTGTCCGGTGACTGGCGGTCCCCATCATTTGAGTCTGACGCGCTCTACCCCGCCTTAGCAGCCGCTGGCAAGCCAATACCTGCCACCGCTGGCAATCTCTGCCAAGTTAGCAGCATAATTAGCCACCGTGCGGTTACCCGAATTTGCACTCGCGGTGCACGCCCGCGACGGTGTCGCGGAAGCGTGCGTACTGTTGCAAGACCGGTTCGGCGTCGATGTGAACGTGTTGCTCTTCGCCGCTCAGGTGGGCAGCACCGGGACGTTAACCTCTGCTGAGCTGGATCGGGCTGAGCTGGATCGGGCTTCCCGACAGGTCGCCGACTGGCATGCTGAGGTGATCCGCCCCCTCCGCGGAGTGCGGCGCAGGCTGAAGTCGGGGCCGCCCCCGGCTCCCAACGCCACCACCACCGCGCTACGAGAGCAGCTCAAAGGCCTTGAACTTCAGGCCGAAACGATAGAGCTCGACGAGTTGAGCCACCTCATCCCGGACCACGGGATCAGCGACGATGACCCTGTTGCACGGATCACCGCGGCGCTGCTCACCGCCGTCCGCCGGACATCGAGTCGTGAATTGAGCAGCGATGAGGACGATGCGGTGGCTGCCATCGCCAAAGCAGCCGCGCGAGTGGGCAGAGAGAACGCGTGAAACGACTGGTTGTTGCGATCACTGGTGCGTCGGGCGCCATCTACGGCATCCGGGCGCTGGAATTGCTGCGCGACATTCCCGACGTGCAGACACATGCCATCGTCACCGCCTCGGCGCACCGCACCATTACCCAAGAGACCGACTACACTCCTGAGCGCGTGCGTGACCTTGCCGACCGGTCGCACAGCCCGCGCGACATTGGGGCGCCGCTCTCGTCGGGTTCGTTCAGTTCTGCCGGCATGCTGGTAGCGCCGTGTTCAATACGGACACTTAGCGGGATCGCCCACTCCTACAACGAGTCACTGGCAATTCGCACCGCCGACGTCTGCCTCAAGGAGCGCCGCCCGGTGGTGCTGCTGCTGCGGGAGACACCGCTGCACGCAGGGCACATCGCGCTGATGGCTCAGGCGACCCGCAACGGTGCGATCATCATGCCGCCGGTGCCCGCATTTTACGCGCTGCCACAGAGCCTAGATGATGTCGTCGACCAAACTATCGGCCGCGCAATGGATTTGCTTGACGTGCCACTGCCCAGCGTTAAACGATGGAACGGCCAGGGCGTCAATTAATTCACCCAGCCACCGTCGACAGTGTCACTATTGATCGTCACTACTGATCTTGGTTGGCAGTGGCGACGACGACATCGGTGACAAGTCCCCAACGACGCACTTGTGAATGGTGCTGGATCTGCCATTCCGGGGTAAGCAGGGCATGCAAGGTGATGGGACTACACCCTCCCACCAGCTGGGGGGCGACGCGCCATAGCCCGTGCCAAGTTTGCGAAACAGCCCTTTCGAACCACCGATCTCCGTGGGCAAGGCTGGTCAGGCAGAGCCTGCCACCTGGGGCCAGTATCCGACGCAGGTCGTCCAGGACAGCCCGCGCGTAGTCTGGGTCGAGCAGGTCGAACACGAATGTGGACAGGACACGGTCGGCGTACCCGTCGCCGGCGGGCAAGGGTAGCGAGCCGTCGACCAGTACCGCCTGGGCACGCTGCCCCCACGCGGCGAGCCGATTATTGGTCAAGTTGACCATCGTCGGGCTGAGATCGAGGCCAAGGTACTCGATGTTTTCAGGCAACTCTCCAAGAATGCGCGCAGCTAACCGTCCTGTGCCGCAACCGAACTCGACAATGGTCCTGGCCTCGGACAGGTCCGCATTGGCGACGAGGCGGTCCGTGGCCGCGTCTTCGTAGAAGGCCTGCCAGTCCAGGCCGCGCCCGATCCGGTCGTAGACCGAACGGGCCTGCATCAGAGTGAGCGCCACCGAGGCAACCTCCTTCTCGTGAGTGAGTCCTTCTCGTGAGTGAGCCGTCGACCGATTCAGCACCCATGGCGCTGAAGGGCGCTGGAGACGAGGTCTTTGAGTTCGGTGACGTCACCGGCGGCGTTGATGTCGTCGGCGGTGAGAAGTTGGGTCAATTCGCCATTGGACGTTTCGAGAAAGGCTGCCGGACAATCGACCCCGAGGTCGGGGTGGGCGGCACGGAAGGTGGATCTCATCTGGAAGTCGACGTCAAGGCCGAGGTTGGCCACAAACCGTCGCCAATTCTTGTCTTTGATGATCCCCGAGTAGGTGATGTCACACAGATGGCAGTCAGTGGAACCGGTCGCGATCGCCGAGTAGACATCTCGCAGCATGGCGACTGGCGTGGCGTCGACGTTGTAGACGAAAACCAGACGGGTCGCGGTCGAGGCTTGTTGCGTCATGCGCGTCGGGGGCGAACGTCGTCGTGAATACGGTTGCTGGTCATCGGGCGCACTCCACGGCGCTGACGAACGCGGCGGGAATGCGACCCATGACCACATCCACCGCCGAGGGGAAGGCGGCCAGACACTGCGCGTTGATCCGCCACAGACTTGAGCTGCCTTTCTGATCAACCAAAACGAAACGAACCTCAGCCAACTTCGCAAGGTGGTGAGAAATCGTCGATTGCCCCACATCGAGACGATCGGTGAGGTCACCAACGGTCATCGGCGCCTCAGCACTGGCCAGCAAGTGAAGGATCAGTACCCGCGTCGGATCGCTGAGAGCGCGAAACCACGACGCCCACTCCTCGGCGGTCCCGCGGTCAAGCCCCATGTTCACCTCCATCGATAATCGACGATAATCGATTATCGTCCTCCCGTCAACTGCACGCGTTGACTCGTCAAGCATGCGCGGGCTCGGGGCCGGGCCGGCAACGTGCTTTGATCAACCGATGGTCAACTTTGCCCCGCGGCGAGACATACAGGCGATTTCCCACCTCAACGTCGTCGTGGAAAACATCGAGGTCGCGACCGAGTTCTACGGCACCGTACTCGGTTTCGAGCCGGCGAGTAACGCTGACGGTCCGATGGATTACCCGGCCCTGGATCTGGCCTCGTTCGCCCGCGACGCCGGGATCGACAACGGCCAAGTGAGCGTAGACATCCGATTCCTGAAGCACCCGGAAGTCGGAATCTACCTGGAACTGTTCACCTACCACGTCCCGAAGGGCGACCAGACCGTCCACCGCCGCAACACTAACGACATGGGGGGCATCCGCCATGTCGCGCTGGAAGTGACCGACGCGGTAGCGGCTCATGCGTTCATCAGGGAACAACAGCAGGCATACGCCCAGCGTGGACTGCAGATCGACATCTTGGGCGGCGAGCACGTTCCCGAGGAGCTGAGCCCCATGCCCTACAAGTTCTTCTATTGGATCGATCCGTGGGGAGTGCAGTGGGAGATGGAGCAGGGCCGCCCAGTCGGACGCCTGGTGCGCGGGATCGTCGGATAGCGACGTCTCGTTGATTTTCGAAACGGGCCCGACAAGCCGCGCAAATTGGCCGTTTCAGCCCGCTCGTACCGCGACATTCAGCGCATTGTCGAACCTTCGACTACCGCGGCGGCCGCATAGGCTTCCGCAAGCAGTCCGCCGATACGCGATCCGGGGCCCGTGTGGACTCGGTTGACGAGAAGTCCGACAGTCGCTCCCCCGCGCCCGGTAGCTTTGGACAATGCCCCGAGCGAAACAGCTGATAGCAACATCCGCCCTTGCACTGCTTGTGCTCGCGGCGTGCGGTTCGAACCCCGGTTCGGAACCCACGGCATCCCCACCTGATGACCCGCGATGTGATGAGGCGGTGCAGACGGTAGAACTGAGCATCGGAAGTATTTGCGGCGTAGTATCTTCCAATCAACAGGGCCAGCAATCACATGCCTATCTCGGCATACCCTATGCACAGCCACCGGTGGCAGATCTGCGTTGGAAGGCACCCGAGGCGCTGAGTTCTTTGGAGGGTAGTCCTTTCGCTGCGGCCAAATTCGGTAGCGAGTGTGTGCAGCCATCGTTGGAATTGAGCGGATTCTCCGGTTCCGAAGACTGCCTTTTCCTCAACATCTACCGTCCGACCGACAAGACTAAAAACAGTCTGCCCGTGATGGTTTGGATCCCCGGCGGCGGATTCATCGTGGGATCCGGCACCGAACCCGTGATGAACGGCACTGCGCTGGCGAATCAAGACGTCATCCTGGTCACCATGAACTACCGCCTGGGAGCGCTGGGATTCCTACGCTACCAAGGCAATGCCGCTGCAATTGACGGCAACTTCGCGATCCTGGACCAACTACTCGCGATGAAGTGGGTCAAGGAAAACATCGAGAGCTTTGGCGGAGATGCTGAAAAGATTACGCTTCTCGGCGAAAGCGCCGGATCAATGTCCACCGGGCTGCACCTATTCTCCGTACCCGAGAGCAACGAGCTATTCCGAGCGGCAATCATGGAATCAAACATCATGAGTGTGCCGTATAACACGCCAGATCAGGCTCAAAAATACGGTCAGGACTTTGTCAACCTGCTCTGCAGTGCCTACGCCGAAGACCGGACCTGCCCAGCGGACGGCCAATGGCTGCGATCGCTATCCACACAGCAGATTGCCCAAGCTCAAAACCTGACATTCCCCGCCGGCGGAATCAGTGGTCTGCTGGTTCCTGGAATGCGAGCGGGTACTGCATGGAACGCAACAACCAACGTTAAGCCGGTCACGGGGCAACCTATCCAGGGGTTCAACGAAGGTTCCACACCGAAACCGTACGTCTTCGGCGTGAACCACAACGAAGGGGTCTTCTTCCTCCCCGCGGCCTCCACGATGACGCCCCAAGAATACGAGCAGGCGGTAGTCCAAACTTTCGGCGCCTCTCTGGCGCGCGAAATCATGGCCTACAGTGAGAACGGAAAGAAGCTCTACAATCCCTCGGGCTATGAGCCACTGCCGGTTGGCGGGATGACCTCCGCTAGCCAGGCCCTCGGACAGCTACAGACTGACTATGGCGTAGCCGCAGCAAACATGAAGTCCGCATCTCGGGCCCTGCCGCAGCTACGGGAGGCCGGGGTGCCCTCCTTTGGCTACCATTTCCTGCAACGGTCAGGATTTAACTTCGCCGGGATGGAGCGCTGCAATGAGCCGTCGAAGAACATCTGCCATACAACGGAAATGCCATACGTCTTCTCCAACTTCCTAGAGAAAACCGCAGAAGGCGAATTCAAACCCGCCAACGACATCACCGACGCGGACAGGGCACTAGCCGACACAATGACACAAGCCTGGGCAAACTTCGCCGAAAACCCTGAGCAAGGCCTCGGCTACCCCGAGTTGACGGCCGCACACAGCGACAGCTACGTACTGTGGGACACACCGGTCACCACTGGGAACCTGATCCCCAAGGCCCGCTACGATTTCTGGGAACCCATCCTCCCCTGACCGGGGCCGGAACCACTGTTTGGACCGTACTGCAGAGCCCGGGCCGATGATGGCCTGGGAGAAAGCTCGTGCCTGCCGGCGACGCGAGCTCGACAAGCAATTGAGGTAGTCAGATGAGATCCATGAACGTCATCGGCCTCAGCGCTCGCTTCCTTGGCGCGATGGCAGTCTTGGCCATGCTGCTGGGCCTTCCCCAACCCCCCGCGATGGCTCAACCCTGCCCAGACGCCGAAGTAGTGTTCGTCCGTGGCACCAACGAGCCGCCTGGCGTTGGGCAAGTCGGGCAATCGTTCCTCGATTCGCTGCGCTGGCAAGTCTTTCCCCGGTCGGTCGGTGAGTATGCAATCAACTACCCCGCTAGCGGTAACTTCGGCAACCACGTTGAGTTCTTAGGGAACGTCGCCGATGGCATTCGAGACGCGAGAACCCGAATCGAGTTCATGGCGGCGCACTGCCCGAATACCAAGCTGGTGCTTGGCGGATACTCCCAAGGTGCAGTTGTAGCCGCCTACACCGCCTCCGACCAGTTGCCTGAGGGAGTGCCCGCCGCGTCCTTGCCCCCGCCGATACCGCCGGAGGTCGCCAGCCATGTCGTCGCAACAGTCCTGTTCGGAATGCCTGCGGGTCAGGTCTTGCAGAAGTATGGGGCACCCTTCATCACGATCGGGCCAGCCTACGCGGACAAGACGATCCGCCTGTGCGCTCCCGGGGACGTCATCTGCTCTGATATCCCAGGTATGTTGCCCAACGGCGAGCACTCCCTATACCCCTTCAACGGGATGACCAACGAGGGTGCGGCCTTCGCGGCGAGCCGGCTGTAGGTATGTAGCTACTCCGTCAACCTGCACACGCGATGTGGTCCAGTTTCACCCCACTTTGACAGCGTGCTCGTCGCGCAACACTTTGCCGCCATGTCGAACCGTTTTTATGCGGACGCATCCATCGTGATAGACACGTCGGCTATGACGGCAGCCGCAGGAATACTTGAAGTCGTCATATAGCAGTCCTTGGTAGTCATCTTCGACATGGTGGTCGCCATCTGCGATGCGCCCGCACGGCGCTTTACGCTTCGTGAAGTACGTCGTGGTATCGACCATTGGCCCCCTCCTTGAATGTTTAGGCAAGTGATCACGTCTTCAAGAGACAGGCTGCGCGGTCAACCTGAGCGTGACCGTCATCGTTAGCCGTGAAAATGCTGAGATATTGGTGTCGGCAGTGTTACGTGATCATTCCCTCGCGCGCCAGCCAATCCCGTGTTCTGGCCATGCCCTCTTCGAGTCCGACCTTAGGCTCAAACCCCAGAGTTCGGCGCGCCTTGTCAATCGAATAGGTACCCGTTCGGGTGAAGTATCGAACAGAAACCGGGTTGATTTCGGTGCGTCGCCCCCGCAGCCTGAGGGCGTTCGAATAGCTGCCGGCGATCGCGAGCGCCACCGGAGTCGGAACCACGGTGGGTTTGCCCTTACCCAACATGCGGCTGTAGTGACCGAAGAACTCCTTACAAGGGACGCCGAGGCCGCCACTGATGGTGAACACGTGCCCGGCCCCGGCCGGATTGGCGGCTGCCAACACGATGCCGTCCACGAGATCGTCGACGTACACCGGGCTGAAGATTCCCTTACCCATTGCCGGCAGGAGGAACTTATTCCTCTTTATCGACTCGACCGGAATGATCGTCCAGGGTCGCGAGCCCGGTCCATACACGTCGCCGGGCCGCACTATCGTCGCCGCCAACTCGCCTGCCGCGTGTGCCTGCAGAACCACCTGCTCGCAGGCGATCTTGGTGTCTACGTAGGGATTGCCGTCGGGCCGAACGGGATAATCCTCAGTCACGTCGTTGGGGAACCCGACATCGGAGAACGCGCGAACCGAGGACAGATGCAGGAACCGCCTGGCATTCCCCCGGACCGCGGCATCTAGCGCATTACGGGCACCGACGACGCTGACCCGCCACTGCTCGTCCATCCCGATCGTATTGGAAACGATTGCGGCAGTGTGAATGACGAGATCGGCGCCAGCCGCGTGGTCCTGCCAGACGCCCGGCTCGGCGATATCGCCCGCGACAACGCCGGCATCGTGATCGGCGTGGAGGTCAACGCCGATGACGGTGTCACCGAGTGCCCGGAGCCGCTTAGCCAAGACGCGCCCGATGAAACCACTGGCACCGGTGATGAAGGTTTTCCGGCCGGCCGGCGAGGGCGCCGCACCACCGCCCGCTGCGCTACGGGACATCAAGAGTCCTTGCCCGCGAAGGTGACGGTGCCACCGGTGAGGTAGTTGACCGGACCCAGGTTCTGCTCTGCGGCCAGTCCTCCGACAACGGCTGTGAGCAGCGCGGCGTCCTGGATGGAGTGGAAGGTGCCGTCATCGTTGAAATTGATGTTGGCGCCTTTGACCCGGAAGAAGACGACGGTGTCTTCGGTGTTCGACTCGGGGCAGCACAGCGTGTGCACCGATGCCGCGGGCTCGAACAGGTAGGAGCCGGCGGTCTGCACCTGATCGGGGTACTCGACGTAATGCCAACTGCCGCTGATCGTCCAGGCGTCCACTTCGCCGGTGTGGTAATGCAGCGGGATCCGCGCACCTGCTTCGAAGGTGGCCAGCACCACCCACACGCCGTTCTCGATATCGAGGCGCAGCGGCTTGAAATGCGCACCGCCGCCCGCCATGTCCTTGATCAGTGGGATGTCCTGCTCGTTGACCGTTAACAATTCAGTTTGCGGCAACGCCACCAAAGGCAGCGCCGCTCCGGTGGACGTGCTCGCTGGGGCGGGCGCAATCGGTGAGGTCGTTGAGGACATTGTTGGCTTCCTTTCGCCAGGGGCTGCGTGTGATAACCACAATGCCCGATGCGCCTCGGGAACTCGTAACCCACTACTCTGTTCTCATCTGATGAATCGCGTGCTGTAATTCATTGCCTGGCCTGTGTTCTTGCCCCTGTCCAGAAAATCGTTGATGGACAACGGTTCCAGGCCCTGGGAAGGTCGCCTACCACGCAAGCCCGGTCGGCGCGCTGAGCTACATGCGCTTCGACCACGTCCAACTAGCCCTCGTCGTCGCGGCCCTCGCTAGGTTCCTCCAGATGCCCGTCCGCTGCTGGTGCCGGCTCCAGCGCTACGCTTCGCGATCGGCGGCTGCGGGTTCCGTCCGTGGGTGGGCTCTTGGCAGGCTTTAGCTGCACTACTCGGCCGACGGCGCGGCGAAGCCCAGGGGCTCCCTCGATCCGGAAGAAGTCGCCGATCCGTCCGGCACGGTACCGCAATGGTGCACCGATGAACTCACCCAGCACCACCCCGCTACCCAGAGCCAGCGCCGTCGCCGCCGCCAGCAACAGCTGCTCCTGCGCGGCATCGAAATTCTCCTCCACGGCGAAGTAGAACACTGCCCGGAATATCGCAATACCCGGCATCATCGGCATGATGCCGGCGGTCGCCGTCACCAGGGCCGGCGCCTGTCGGCGGATCGAGGTGAGGGTGGCGAAGAAACCCACACCGATCGCAGCAATCGCGGCGGCGACTACATAGTCGAATCCGGCGATGCCCAAACCGATCAACACCAGCTCGGCAAGCCCGGCCGCAATTCCGGCGGTGGCCACCGAACGCATCCGCGCGTAACTCGCCACCGTCAGACATGATCCCGCGAGCGCTGCACCGCACACCGCCACGATGATTTGCAGCGGCCGATTCGGGGTCACAAACGTTTCAGTCGCCTCGACGTACAGCTCGATCGCGATGCCAGCAAGGGCGGCGACCTGAAGCCCGGCAAGGATCCCGACAACGATCCCTGAAGTGAGAAACAGTGCTTCGCCAAGGCGGGCAACTGCCGGCAGCATGTGGCCGGTGACCGCGTCCTGGACTGCACCAACCAGGGTCATTCCCGACAACAGCATCATGATTCCGGCGACCACCACCGCAGTCGGACCCTGACCGGCGTACAGATAGGCCGCCACCGCCACGAGGGTCGCGATCGCTGCTCCGGTCACATGCTGGAAAAATAACGGGGTCCCGATCCGGTGCAGCAGCCCACGTGTCAGGTCGATCACCGCTGCTGTGACGGCGACCAGGGCACAGGCTAGCCAGCTGGCACTGAGCAGCATTGCGATGCCCAGAGCAAAGCCCGCCCACCCCAGAGTCACCAGCCATCGCGGGTACGGGGGTGGTCGCTGGGTCAACTCGTCCATGGCGTCGTGAGCCTGGTCGACCGTGACACCGCCGGAGGTGATCCGTTTTATGAGCCGGTCCAGCTCGGCCAGCCGGCTGTAGTCGGTGGACCTAGTCCGCACCGACCGCACGAGGGTGATCGGCGAACTGTCCGCGTCGGGCAGCGCCGACACAATGATGGTCGTGACAGTGATGTCGACAACGCAATCGGTGAGTTGGTAGGCCTGAGCCACGTCCTCAACGGTCGCGACGATGTCCGCAGTGCCCGCACCGCATGACAACATCACCTCGGCGAGCCGGGTGGCGAGATCAAGAACCTTCCGCGTATGTAGGTCGCCCATTCCCCCTGACGGCCAGCTCCGCTGGCCGGCAACGGGCACCGGATCGCGCCGCCCACGCAGCGCGACCCGCAGACCACGACGGAACCGGGCCCCGCCGCTCGACCGATCATGCGCCATCGCCACGCAGAATACTGCGGACCATGAGCCGGCGCACTAGCACTAACCGGCGATTGGCCCTGGATTGGGTCTCGATTCGGCGTCGGCGTGAGGGTGAGTCCGTCGGACTAGTCGTGTCGTTGTGGGGCGCTGTTGACTGGTGGGATCGCTAGTGCCCGCTTACATTCCATCGCCGAAACCGACGCAGCTCGCCAGCCTTCCCATGAAGCAGACGTGACCACGGTAATCTCGACCAAATATGTTTAGCGCTCATAATTCATCGACGGTTGGCCGGCAGGCCGTAGCGGGACAGCCAAGCGCGCTCGAACGCTGGGAGACCCGCACCGAGTGGCCACTGGCTGCCGTTGCGCTGATGTTTCTCGGCATCTATTCGGTGCAGGTACTCCTTGAGCCACCTGCGGGCGTGCATCGGCTGCTCAGTGTGATCAACACCGCCCTCTACATGACATTCGTTGTCGACTACATCATGCGGCTGAGGCTGGCCGAACGGCGGTCACGCTGGTTCTTCGGGCATCTATTCGACCTGGCGATCGTCGTACTCCCATTCCTGCGGCCGTTGCGGCTCCTGCGGCTCGTCATGGTTTTCAAGGTGGCCCAGGGCGCCGCGGGCAACATGATCAGGGGTCGCGTTATCGCCTACGCGGCGTGCAGCTCAGTCCTACTGATCTATATCTCGTCGCTGGCGGTGCTGAGCGCCGAACGCCACCAACCCGGGGCGAACATCACGTCCTTCGGCAAGTCACTGTGGTGGGCGGTCACCACCGTCACGACCGTGGGCTATGGCGACGAAGTACCGGTCACTGTCACCGGCCGGGTGGCTGCCGCCTTCCTGATGGTTGGGGGAATCAGCCTCCTCGGCGTGATCACCGCGACCCTGGCGTCGTGGATTATCCAGCGCGTCGCCGAGGCGAGTAGCGAAAACCAAGCCGCCACGAAGGCGCAAATCGATGTACTCCGCGCCGACCTTCGTCGGTTGACTGAAGCACTCGAATCAGACCGCGGTATCCGCCTCGGCGAGAGCACCCAGGTGCCGCCCCGCGAAGATCGAGTACGCGTGGACTAGCCGGTCGGCAAGCTCCACGAGTGAACGACGAATGGTAGTCGGTCACAAACAGTTGTCGCGCAAGGGATTCAAAGTCTCGGATTCCGCCCTTTCCTGAGGCAGACTCCCCGCGACAACCTTGCCGATCCCGGGGTGGTCAATAGGGCCCGTGCAGGACACGCTGCTTTGCCGCGGAGAACTCCTCGTCACTCAGGGCACCGCTTTCGTGCAGGGCGGCCAGGCGTTCGAGCTTGGCCACCTGGCTGTCCTTACCCGACGTACCCTCCGTAACCGGCGGCGCGGACCTTCCTACGACACCGTCACCGTCGAGGTCCCGCCCCAACGCCTGCTCCACTGACTTGATGGAGTCTGGGCCGACAACCCCGCTGCCCGAAACCTGGACCGTAGCCTCTGGGAACATGCCCTTCAGTTGATCCACGATCGCCGCTGTCTCAGGTGGCACACCGGCAATCGGGCGGCCCCCACCGGCCGCCGGCGGAGCACCACGCATCTGGGCGGCAATGGCCTCAGCCTGGGTACGGGCAACATCGCCGTGATCAGGCACCTCGCCCCACAAAATGTTGATGCGGTCGGTCCGCTTCGGGTCCACCTCGACCGGCAGCTGCATGCCCGGGTATGGAAAGTGCTTGGCCTTGGCGAAGCATGAGTGCTCGAGCGAGTACGGCGCGATCCCGTCGGCCCTGACCACAAGGTTCAGGGTGCAGCGCTGAACGGAGGTGTGGTCGCTGAGGCCGGTGGTCCCCACCACTTGAGCCTGGCCCCGGATCGCGTTCTTGATCCGCTTCTTGAACAGTCCCATCAGACGGCTCCCTTCGGTGCCATGCCGTAGCCACTACATTAGGCGACGTGGGCGGTGAAGTAGTTCTTGAAGATCTGCGCCCATAGTCCAAGCAAGCCGTGGCGCTCGAGAGGGTCGACACGCTTGACAATCTCTTGGCCAGAGGCCGGGAGCGGCGACAAGCCGATCAACCAAGGAGTGTCTATGGCCGCGAAGATCACCTCTGTTGATGCTATGGAGATCCTCGACTCGCGAGGCAACCCGACCGTCCGCGCCTATGTCGCGCTCGACAACGGGATCAGCACGCAAGCATCCGTGCCATCGGGTGCGTCAACTGGTGAGCACGAGGCCGCCGAGCTGCGTGACGGCGACAAGAAGCGCTACGACGGCAAGGGTGTGCTCGACGCGGTCAAGAACATCCGCACGAAGATCGGCCCGAAGGTGATCGGCATGGCAGCCAACGAGCAAGCCAAGCTCGATCTCGCCATGATCGACATCGACGGCACCAAGAACAAAGCCAAGCTCGGCGCGAACGCGATCCTAGGTGTCTCGATGGCGGTGGCACGTGCGGCCTCGATCGACGCCGGCATACCCCTGTATGAATACCTGGGCGGCCCGGGCGCGCGTCGCATCCCGGTGCCCTGCATGAACGTCATCAACGGCGGGGCGCACGCCGACAACAGCGTCGACTTCCAGGAGTACATGATCTGCGCGATCGGCGCCGACACCTACCGGGAGGGATTGCGCTCGAACGCGGAGACGTTCCACACGTTGGGCAGGATCCTCAAGAGCCGCAACCTCGCAACCTCCGTGGGTGACGAGGGTGGCTACGCCCCGGACCTCGGCAGCGACGAGGAGGCACTTCAGCTCCTCGTGCAAGCGATCACCGAGGCAGGCTACGAACCGGGCAAGGACATCGGCATCGCGGTCGATTCCGCGTCGTCGGGGTTCTCCACCGATGAAGAAGGCATCTACGACCTCAAGTGGTCCGGCCAGGGCCGCAAGACGCGGGCTGAAGTCATCGACATGATGGAAGGTCTTGTCAATGAGTATCCGATCGTGCTCTGGGAGGACCCCCTCGACGAGAACGATTGGGAAGGTTTTGTCGACTTCACCGCTCGCCTCGGCGACAAGATCGAGGTCGTTGGCGACGACATCTTCGTGACCAACGTCGAGTTCATCGAACGCGGCATCAAGGAAAAGGCCGCCAACGCCTCCCTCATCAAGCTCAACCAGATTGGCACCGTCACTGAGACGATCGACGCCGTGCACATGTGTCAGGCTGCAGGCTGGCGCTACTTCCTCTCACACCGTTCGGGCGAGACGTCGGACGCCTTCCTCGCCGACTTCGCCGTCGCCATGCACGGTGGGCAGCTCAAAACGGGTTCCTGCTCCCGCAGCGAGCGCCTAGTCAAGTACAACCGCCTCCTTGAGATCGAGCGAGAGCTCGGCGACGCTGCTGTCTACCGCTGGTGAATCTCCGAACCGTCAGTTGCGTTCTCCGCACGAGGCGTCTCCGAGACTTCGACTCCGACGCTGACCTCGACTAGTTGTCAGCTTCTTTCGCAACAGTCCTGCTCGCTGCCGCAGCGGGAGCGGCTAACCCCCAAATGATCCGCGACAAGAGATAGGGGCGAATTCAGCCCATCAGCGCAACACCACAAGTTACGAAGCGAAAGCCCGTTCTTCGCTTCTCTACTCTGATGATTGCCCGGGGGGCGCCTGGAGCCACCCAGCATAGGTTAGATACAAACCGACCAGCGCGAAAACGATGACTAGCGATACCCAGACTGCGGGCGCACCAATCATGTTGTTGGCCATTGAGATAAAAGCCGACGGGAAGACCAGGAGAAGCACTCCGCGAAGCACGACAAGCCAGCCCAATAGGGACACAATGACCGCCGCTGCGCCCCGCCAGTACTGGTGAACAGTGACCATGGTCAGTCCGAGTGCCAGAGCCGAGGCACCGATCACCCAAACCCACAGTGAATTCGCCTCAAACTGTGCAAATAGCGCCCGAATGTCCGAGGAGCGAGCGACGGCCGTCACGCAGACAATGACAAGGAAAGGACCGATCACCCGTGAGAACGTGCGTGTCCTGGCTTGCGCTTGTTCTGACACGGTCACCATCTCCTTTTCGGCCGCCGGCCATGGGAAACTCCCACCCAATCAATCTATCTTTTCCAGCAGCGCCGCGGCAGGGGACGAAGTCCCGAGCGTCCGGGCCATTTGTCAGCTGCGGTCGGTGACCGTTAGTACAGCTCCTTGCTGAGCGTCTCCTCACTGAGGCGTTCCTCCAACTCGGCCACACTCCAGCCGGTCCAGATCGCCCGCGCGATCTGCGCGGTGCTGGGCAAGGCGGTCGGGTCCCAGGCTTCGGGATTCCAGGTGTCCGACCGCATAAACGCCTTCGCGCAATGGAAAAACACCTCCTCGACGTCGATCTCCAGAGCTAGGATCGGGCGCTTGCCCTTAACGGCCATCGCATCGAAGTAGTCGGCGTCGGCCAGCACCCGAGCGCTGCCGTTGATGCGTAGGGTGTCACCCCGCCCCGGTACCAGGAATACCGTTCCAGCCCGCGGCTTTTCGAGGACGTTGAGGTAGCCGTCGACCCGCCTGTTGCCGGGACGTTCGGGGATGGCAATTGTGGTGGCGTCGATGACGTGCACGAAGCCCGGTGGATCGCCCTTGGGGGAAACATCGACGTGCCCAGCGGCGTCGGTGGTGGCCACAAATCCAAGCGGGGAATGCGCCAGCCAGTCCCGATGAATCGGCAACAACCGATCACTCACCTTCTTGGCGACGGCCTCAATGGGATACCCGACGATGTCGCGGAGCTCGTCAATGGTGCGGAGTTCACGACGCATGGGTTGATTGTGCCGCAGCACCGACTGCTGCGCCGCTGCTTTTCCGGCCGCACTATCCGTCGGCCTGCCAGTTTGGATCAGGCTGATGTCGTCGGGCCCTTCACCTAGAAACGTCTACAGGTCCTTTGGACTGCCCAAGTCCTCGGCTGGACTGCCCAAGTCCTCGGCCCCCGCTGAGACTCGGCATTGGGTTGACGCTCACCGACCACTAGCCTCGATCTACGGACGGATTGGGTGGGTAGGGGGTGTTGAGACGAGGAAGGTGTCCTCCGAGCTGTGATGATTAGGGTTCGCGCGCAACACTCTGACCAGCGAACGAAAGGCACTTCCAGTGCAGGTATCGCACGGTTTCAAGCCCGATTCAGTTCCAGCGCAACGCGGCTGACTGGTGGCGGTGTCATGCCGAGCATCGCGGGGACGTTGGGGATCGGCCCGCCGGCCCTCCGTCGGATGCTGACCGAACGGATGGGCGAGGTGGCCGAATGACCCTAGCGGCGCAGATCGTGCGCTCTGCCGTCGCGGCCAGCGGTGGCCTTGGCGAACCGTGGTGCTCGGACCCCGATCAGCTCGCTACAGACGCGGTTCGTGTCAGCAATCGACTGATGGTGGTCGAAACGGACCGTGACACATATGGTCCATCTGCTGGCTGCGGCTGGCAGATCACCGTGTACGCGGTGCCCGACAATGGTGGAGAGGCCGCACCAATCGCGGTGGTCGCCGCGGATAACGGTGACGCAGTTCGTACGCTCACGTCGGTGATACAGAAAACCGGGCGACCAATGACCTGGACTCGTATCAAGCCTGGCATGTATCGATCTGGCCTGTACCTCATTGGGCGGCTCGATACTTGTGAGTGGTTCGCCGAAGGCCCAGGTGTCGATCAGTGCTTCGATCACAAGGCGCAGGCCCAGGCCGCCTGCGACTCCGCACGCGAGCTATGCCGTTTCACCGAGGGCTGGCCTAGCGGCTGATCGAACGCACTGGCCGCGGCACAATCGAAGACCCGCGGCGCCATCACAACAGTGGGGAGGCCCCCGACTGACCGACCAGCGATTCGTCTGTGGCCACGGCCGTCGGTTCAGAAACCGGCTGACGCTGGCCAACCAGATACCAGGTGTGCATGACGCCCTTGCCCTTCACGTCGACATCCCCGCGCTCTTCAAACACGAAGCCGCGCTTGAGGAGTTCGTAGACCGCCTGGGGCACCTGGATCCGTCCCGCAACATCGGTCGATTCCATCCGGGAGGCGACATTGACCGCGTCACCCCACACGTCGTAAAAAAACTTCCGCGCACCAACCACTCCGGCTACCACCGGTCCAGCGGCCAAGCCAATCCGCAGCGGCACATCGCGCCCCTGCGGATCCTTCAGGCCCGCAACTGAGTTAGCCATATCGAGTGCGAGACACGCAAGCGCCTCCAGGTGATCGGGCCGCGGCTGTGGCACCCCGCTAACCACCATGTAGGAGTCGCCGCTGGTTTTGATTTTCTCCAGTCCGTATTTGTCGACCAGTGCGTCGAAGTCGGTGTACAGCTGGTCCAAGAAGCGAACGAGGTCGGCCGGATTGGTGTCGCTGGCCCGTTTTGTAAAGCCGGCGATGTCGGCGAACAGAATCGACGCGTCTTCGTATTTGTCGGCGATGATGCCGCGGTCCGGATTCTTCAGCCGCTCGGCGACGCTGCCTGGCAGGATGTTGGCCAGCAACGACTCGGACCGTTCATACTCCAGCTCCATGGAATGCTCGGCGCGAGCAATCTCACGTAAGGCGAACCCCACCGCGGCGACGACCATGATGCAGGTAGAGATCGTCGACACCACGAAGCCCACCGTCATGGACCACTGGGGCTGAACCCCGGTGTCAGCCGGCACGGTGAACTGCAGGGTGATCACGATGGCAGCACCGATGGCTACGAATGTCGACGCCAGCACGATCCGCTCGATACCCAGGATCAGCACCACGACGGTGGCCGTGACCAGGAAATAGAAGTGCAGGCCGGCGCCGGTGCCGATGTTCCAGGTGATGACGGAAAGCGCCACGTAGGCGGTGAAGATCATGACGACCGGCGCAACCAGCTCGCCGAAGCGGTGCAACAGCGGGATTAGCAGGAAGATCGCCGCGGCGATGAAGTTGACTGCGGCGATGGGCTCGAAGCCGCTTTCGGTTAGCAGCTCGATGACCCCGAAACTTAAGGTCACGGTCGCGGCGAGCCACGTGGTGATGTTGAGTACTCGCCGCCGCCGCAGGATGCTGGCAGCATAGTGACTGTTGCGGACGGGGACGCAGCCCTGGAGCTTTATCTGCGACGCACAGTCAGCCCGCCGGAACAGCCCCTTCCCTTGCCCCGATGCAGCACCGCGCCTATTGCCCGCCACCGCTGAAGCCTATCTTGCTGCTGGTCGTTGTCTACCGAGTCCGGACACCCTTCAATACCAGGTGCTGAGCCTTGGCCGCCGCCGGAGGCACACCCGTTGGCGACTACCGGCCCCCGAACCGTTGACGCGGATTCGTGTGGGTTTAAAC
>JBMYXJ010000001.1:17883-25413 GCA_049608285.1 Mycobacterium sp.
GCGCCCGGGTTCTGTCTCGCTTTCAACATCTCGATATCTTCGCCGGGGGGCGGTTCAGTCATCGGTCTGGATACTCATTTTCGGACTGTTTCCGCTGGGCTAGCGGGGTTCAACCACTGGCCGCTTGAAGCTTCGTGCGACTAACTGGCTACGTAAAGCCGCGGGCGCTGAACAAACCAATCGAAGATCTTGGCGGCTATCGGACATGGCAACTAGCCAGCCACCGCCGCTACCCTTCCAAGTACACCGCGGTGTCGCGTATTCCGCGTGCACCGCCGTGCAAGAACACCACAAGAGCTAGGACATCCGCACCGCCCAAAGCGATCCAGCGGGACATAACCTCAGCGTTCGGAAAAAGGATGGTTACTGCCATGACCTACACCGCGACCCTCACCCGCGAGGACGGTATGTGGCTCGGCGAGGTCCAGGGCCTGGCCGGTGTTCATGCCTATGCGCGGACCTTGACCCGGCTACGCCAGGAGTTGGCGGTCGCGATCATCCTGTCCAACGACATCGACGATACCGACGTTGGCCTCGACGACGACACCGAGATCGAGATCGAATTCCAGGCCGAAGACGATCCATTGCTTACCCAGGCATTCGCACTCGCACAGCGGCGCCACCAGCTCCGACACGCTGAGGAAGCCCTCGTGGCCCAAACCGCGTCGGTGGCACGCTCGCTCATTGACGCAGGCTGGTCCGTTCGAGACACTGCAGGGGCCTTGGACGTCACCGCGGGCAGAGTGTCCCAACTAGCGAAGCTCACTGACCTAATAGGAGTTCCGTTTCGCCGCACCAGAACGGGATCTGGATAGCACATCCATCCTGGAGTGAGACAGTCAGACGTTGGCGATGGGGGTTCAGCCCCGACTTAGGCGGGAGGTGGCCGCGCAAACCCTCCCAGCAACCTCACAGCTCGCCAGCAACCTCAGCACAGCCTTGATGGGTAAGTTATGCGCCGAAAGGGCGCACCGTATGTTTCGCGAAATGTTTCGCGGTCGTGCACGCGCGGTGAGAAGCGAGAAGCTAAGGGGTTTAACGATGTTGAAGATGCTCGGTCTAGTAGGTGCCTGTCTCGCCGCACCCGCCATTGCCATGGCCACCCCGGCCAACGCGGAGCCGAACGCGTACACACCTGGGGATTGCTCGGCACAAACAGCTGCAGTTTGCAATGTCGGCCAAATGAATCCCACCAACCCGACGAATCCTGACAGCCTGATGAGTCCGATGGGCATAAGTCCGATCAGCCCTGCGAGTCCGACGCTGCTCCCTCTCAGCCCAATGAGTCAGGTGAACACTAGCCAGCAGTGACCCTCCTTATCACCGGGTAATGGAGCGCGCCTTATCACCGGGTAATGGAGCGCGGCTCAAACCGTCACTCGCCGTTGTTGATCCAGCGTCTGGCTTGCTCGGCCTGCCCTGCCGGGAAATGCTTGACCTCTGCAGACACGAAATGTGACGTGAGATGCTCCGCAACGTCTCCCAACGGCGAGTCAGTGACAACGGCGAGCTTCTTGACATGCTTCTGATGATCTCGAACGAAGCGGAAGTGACTGACCATCGACCCGAAATCCGCCCATCCCGGAAATGATCCGACATCGATGATGAGCCCGGCGAGATCGCCGGTTGCCTGGATATGTGGGTCGACTGCGTTGGCCAAGGTGACAAAGTCCTCCTTCTCGAGCCGGGACTGCGGTCGCACCAGCAGGATGGAATGTGCAGGATCGAGGTCGTAATCAATCATGTATCGCTCCTAGGTGATCGTCGGGCCCCGAGCGCGAAACGCACCGGTGGTCTATACAGCGTGCACTTGCGCACCCGCGCCAGGTAGGGGCGAATGTCATCTATGCATCCCCGCTGGGCATGACCGGGGGATGCGCCCAGGCGCCGCCCCGGCCCCATCTCATCGGAATTCTTGCCGGTTCTCGAGATCTAGCAGAAGCTGCTGAGCGCTGAATTAGTAGCCTAAACCACCGGATTCGACCGCTAAGGGTGGAGCCGCCGTGGTGGTTGTGGGAGCCTCCACAAACCCCTGCGCTCACGCACCGGTAGCAGGCCTTCGCCGAACCCGTAGGCCTCTTCCAAGTGTGGGTATCCCGAGAGGATGAAGTGGGTGGACGCCCAGCGCTACGTACTCGGCCAGGCGGTTGGCAACCTCAGAGGGTCAGCCGACCAGGGCGGTACCAGCCCCACCAAAACGCCCGTAGCCGAAACTCATCTGTTAACCCTAATCCGCACTCGCGGACGCGCGATTCTAGGCGTCGTGTCCCGATTGAAATTCGCTCATGCCGGCGTCAGGGGCGATCGACATCAGGCAAGATGACTTCCGGCTTGAAAATCACGCGATAGTGATAGGTACCCACTTCAGCACCCTCCAGCTGCTCCGCAAAGTAAGTCACGTTGTCACTCAATCCGAGGAAGTGCTTCTTGTAGGTGTCGTCAGCCGTCTTGCAGGTCACCTCCAGCTGATTGCCGTCATCCTCAAGGGAGCAACGTCCCTCGAGTTCCAGCATGTAGGTGTCAGTGATCCCGTTGAAAAAGACAATCCTTCGCATGATCTCGAACTGTTCAGCAGCCTTTGAGAGGTTCTGGGACGCCACGTCTGCGTCACTTGAACAACCCGCCAACGGAAGTGCGACCAGCGCCGCGGCTGCGACTGCAAATTTCTTCATCTCTTCTCCTTGTTATTCATGACGGGCTTGGAACGCACGCGCCGAGGCGCGATCAGCCGCGGGATGACACAGCACACGCTATTTCATGAGATTGGTTGGGCGGTCACCACCTTGCCAGCCCTGGTTACTTTGGCAGCTCTGGTCGCTCTCGCCACCGTTGCGGGCCCCGGGCCTGGAGGGCCAATCTTGGGCGAACTTGCCCACCGCGGCGCCGTCGCATCGCCGCCGCGTCAGGGTTGACGTCGAACGGAGTGCATACAGTCCAATTAGCCACTGCCCCTAGACCTTTCCACGCTCGGGTGACCGCTCTTTCCTGTGCTTTCGCGTTGGTTTACGTGTTTGGGACAACTTTGGTTGAGACGCCAGCCATCGCTCGGGCAACCACCAGCGCGACGAGCATCACCGCTACACAGATCAGACCGTCGTCTTTGAGACCCCATTTCACCGACACCAGAATCGCCGCGCCGGCAACACACAGCAATACCCCGATCACCGTCCCCCGCGTTGGCGAGGTGATCGAAGGGGCGCCGTCCCAGCCGGGCAGCGGATTGTTCTCCAGCCCCCGCAGCGCCACAAACAGCCCCGACACCACGGCCACCACGATCATCAACTGTGCGACGCTGATGGCCAGCAGGTGCGGCTGGCCGGGGTAGCGGGGATAGCCAAGATAATCAAAGGCCACGTGCACGCCGAGCACAACGGGCATATGCCACAGGTAGAGCGTCATCGCCCCCGAGTTACCGACCACGGTCCACCACCACACCCGAGGCCGCTGAGCCCAGCGCGCGATCGCCGGCGCGGCCAGGATCGCCAACGCGCTCAAAACGATGGCATGCCCGGCCAACAGCAACGACGGTGGACTCATGTTGCCCAGCCTTTGGCCCTCAATACCAACAAGACTCAGCTCGTAAGGGCCCCACCACACCAGCGCCACGTTCACCGTGAACAACCCAACCGCGACACCCAGCGCGACGCCACGACCCAATAACTTTCGCCGATAGGCCACACCGAACATGGCTGGGATCAACCAGACCGCCAAGTTCAGGTAACCCAGCGCCGCGGCTGCGGGCCATTGCACCCGCACAACGTCGACGACAGCGACTACGGCGTAAACCACCGTGACCCCAGCAGCCAACCGAGCGGTCGTGGTGATCCGATACAGGACCGGCATCATTGCCAACACCAGCACGTAAGCGCCGAGGAACCACAGCAGTTGGATACTTACACCAGCGATCGGTTCATAGACATGTACCGGCAACACCGGATACAGCACGGCCAGTGCGACCAGCCAAAACCCGAGATAGTAAAACACCGGGCGAAACAGTCGAGTGCACCGTCTCAGCAACCAGCCACCCCAGTTGGACCCCGGCGCCCAGGACGTCACACACGCGGCCGCACCCGCGAAGAAGAACAACGGCATGATCTGAAAGATCCAGGTCAACGCCTGGAACAGGCTCGAGGTACTCAGCAGGTTTTCCCACATCAACACGCCATCGCGGATGATGCTGGTCGCCATGACCGTGTGTCCGATCACGACGCCGACTAGCGCCGCGATCCGGATAACGTCGATAGCGCGGTCGCGATCTGGTGGAGTGCGTTCGGCTAGCTCAGCGGGGCCCGGTATGGCCTTGCTGGGGGTGCGCTGTTGACGGGGCCGCTGCTGCTCGACCAGCGGCGCGGGACAGCGGCGTTCAGAGATCACTTCACCAGTATCCCTAATCCGCACAACGGGTTTCCTGAGTAGTTTTACGCTTTGACCGGCTAACTCGCAGGTGCGGACCGACGCCGGTCACCATTCTAGCGACCTGAAGGCCACTTTGACCTTGCGCTGTGGCAGCGCAGACTTCATGCGCCCGGGAAATGAACGCCGGCAGCGCCGCTTCCGACAGCGGTGGAGTGAAGTGCCGTCGACCTGCGTTCTTTCGGTGGAGCTAAGGGGACTCGAACCCCTGACCCCCACACTGCCAGTGTGGTGCGCTACCAGCTGCGCCATAGCCCCGTGAACTTGTGCTCATCGAAGCTACACCACCTGCGGTTGGCGTTCAAAACTGCAGGTCAAGGCACTTCGCCACCTGCTCCCGGACCCAGCGGGCGCGCTTGGGTATGCGCTACGAACGTACGCGGGCGGGTTTCGGGAGCAAAGATCCAGCCGACCGCCGCCACGGCGAGAATCGCACCGCTCACCGTGAAGGCCCACCCGAACGATGCGTGCTGGGCTACCCGCCCCACAACGAGTGATCCGACGATCGATCCGAGGTCGGCCATCATCTGAAACGTAGCCACCGCTGTGCCGCCGCGGGCTTTGTTGCCGATGATGTCGGCCACCGCCGCCTGCTGCGGGGAGATGAAAACACCGGTAGCCGCACCAGCGACATAGGCGGCCGCTAGGAATATCGGCAGCGATGTCGTGAACCCTACGAAGATCGTCGACACGGCCGACACGGTGAGCCCCACGATGAGCAGCTTTCGTCGACCGATTCGGTCCGACAAGTAGCCGCTGGGGATCACGACCGAGATATTGCCGACGGCGAACGCCGCCAGTACTAGGCCAGCGACACCTGGTCCGTGATTGAAAACCTCCATCACCAACAGCGGCACCAGCGCGATCCGCAGACCGAAGGTCGCCCATCCCGTCGCGAAATTGGAGAACAGCGCCGCCCGGTAAGCCCGATGACGCAGCACCACGCGGATCGATACGGGGGATTCCTCGTCCGCCGCCGGAGCTGCCAGCGCGGAGTTGCGCAGGCCCAGAAACACCACCGCCGCGGCGAGCATCAGTGCGGCGCCGTAGATGACGAACGGCGCCGCCAACCCGAAACCGGCGGTCAGGCTACCGAGCACCGGTCCGCCTACCGAGCCGATGAGGAACCCAGAGGAGAACAATCCGGCGACTCGTCCACGTGCCTCCGGCGGCGAAATCCGGATCATCAGCCCCAGCGCCGACACCGTGAACATGGCCGAGCCCATGCCCCCGATCGACCGGAACAGCAGGAGCTCCCAATATGTTTGCGCGAACGCGCACACTGCCGTCGACAGCGCCACGATGAGCAGGCCGCTGATGTAGACCCGGCGCTCCCCCAACCGCTGGACCAACCAGCCCGCAGGCGGCGCCGCGCACAGCCGCATCAATGCGAAGGCGGTGATAACGAATGTCGCCGCGCTGATGCTGACCCCGAAGTGACGTGCGTATTGCGGCAACACCGGAGCCACCACGCCGAATCCCAAAGCGACAGCCACGTTGGCGCCCGCCAACAGCCATACTTCCCGCGGTAGCCGCTGGGTGGGCGGTTCGGGCGCAGACTGGCAATCGCCCTCCGCGCTCGAGCTCACGTCGCGCCCGTCTGGATGACCTTGTTCACCACTTCCCGAGCCGCGTCCTGAACTTCGGCGAGATGCTCAGGACCGCGAAAGGATTCCGCATAGATCTTGTATACGTCCTCGGTTCCCGACGGGCGCGCGGCGAACCACGCGTTCGCTGTCGTCACCTTCAGGCCACCCAGCGGGGCACCGTTGCCCGGCGCGGTCGTCAGCTTTGCCGCAATCGGTTCGCCGGCCAGTTCGTTGGCGGTGACCTCCTCGGGTGACAGCTTGCTCAACCGCGTCTTCTGTTCGCGACTGGCCGGTGCGTCGATACGCGCATAGCTTGGGGCCCCGTATTTTTCGGCCAAGGCCGCGTACCGCTGCGACGGCGTCGAACCCGTCACCGCGAGGATCTCTGAGGCCAGCAGAGCCAGGATGATCCCGTCCTTGTCGGTCGTCCACACTGATCCGTCGCGGCGCAGGAAGGACGCGCCAGCGCTCTCCTCGCCGCCGAAGCCGATGGTGCCGCTGATCAGACCGTCAACAAACCACTTGAATCCAACCGGGACCTCCACCAGGTTGCGACCCAAGCCGGCGACCACCCGGTCGATGATGGAGGAACTCACTGCCGTCTTGCCAACCGCGGTCCCCGCCGTCCACTGCGGGCGGTGGGCGAATAGATAGTCGATCGCCACTGCGAGGTAGTGATTCGGGTTGAGCAGACCACCATCGGGGGTGACGACACCGTGGCGATCGGCGTCGGCGTCGTTGCCCGTGGCGACTTGATAAGAGTCCGGGCTGCCGACCATCGTTCGGATGAGCCCAGCCATGGCGTTGGGCGAGCTGCAATCCATCCGGATCTTGCCGTCGGTGTCCAGGGTCATGAATCGCCAGGTGGCATCCACGAGCGGGTTGACGACGGTCAGATCTAGGTTGTGGTGTTCGGCGATGGCATCCCAGTAGTCGACGCTGGCCCCGCCCAACGGGTCGGCGCCGATCCGGATTCCCTGGGCACTGATTGCGTGCACATCGATGACATTGGGCAGATCGGACACGTAGGCCTCGAGGTAGTCGTGGCGTTGCGCGACGCGCAGCGCCTTGGCCAGCGGCACCCGCTTGACCGCCTTCAGGCCGTCGCGCAGGATCTCGTTGGCTCGTCTGGCGATGACACCGGTGGCATCGGTGTCGGCCGGACCGCCATTGGGCGGGTTGTACTTGAACCCGCCGTCGCGGGGCGGGTTGTGCGACGGCGTGACGACGATTCCATCTGCGAGCGCATCACGGCTCTGGGTGCCGCGACCACGGTTGAATGCCAGGATCGCGTGGCTTACCGCCGGGGTGGGCGTGTAGCGGTCTGCCGAATCGACCATCGCGACAACGTCGTTGGCGGCCAGCACCTCCAATGCCGAAACCCATGCCGGCTCCGAGAGCGCATGGGTGTCGCGCCCGATGAACAGCGGGCCCGTGATCCCCTGCGCGGACCGATACTCGACGATGGCCTGCGTGGTGGCCAGAATGTGCGCTTCATTGAAAGCAGTGTCCAAACTCGATCCGCGGT
>JBMYXJ010000002.1:0-21475 GCA_049608285.1 Mycobacterium sp.
GAGTTCACAGGATAGACGCCGCGCGGGGTCCAACGAGATTGTAGTACGCGCCCACAGTGCCCTGCCGCCGCGCGACCACCACGAGGATCTCCGGGGTCAACGGAGGGGTCGGCTACCATGGCCGACGGAGGATTCGCCTAGTGGCCTATGGCGCTCGCCTGGAACGCGGGTTGGGTTAATAGCCCTCAGGGGTTCAAATCCCCTATCCTCCGCACCCTGTCCGGGGTGCGGCTTCCTGCCCGACGGCACGGTCGCACCCCGGGCTATTAGCTTGAGGAGGACTATGGGCCGCGCGCCCACGCAGATCGGCCTTGCGTGTGCCCCAGTCACCGAATCGTCACCGGCCACCGAAGCCGCCGCAGGGGACCCCATTGGGGCCGCCACGGCGTCGCCGCCTAGGGCTGGGACGAGGGCACAACATCGACAGCAGCCGTCAGCCCGGCCACTATTGACGACCATGGGCCCGATTCGGTCGATTCGCAGCCTGCTGATCGTGCTGACAGCGGCCTTGACTCTGCTTGCCCCGCTAGCCTTCGCGGCGCCGTCGGCTGCCATGCCAGATGAAATGGGCGCCGCAGCGAGCCTGGCGGAACCTGCGGTGGTGCGCATCGACACCGAGGTCGACTACCAGGGCGTCATCGGGCTGGGGACCGGCGTTGTGTTGGATCCAGGCGGCCAGGTCATGACCAACTTCCACGTCATTCAGGGCGCGGATCGCATCACCGGGACAGTCGGCGGCAGGTCCTACCCGGCAGTCCTGGTGGGTTACGACCGCGGCCGCGACATTGCCGTCATGCAGTTGCTCGGCGCCGGCGGGCTACCGGCAGCCATCATCGGGGACTCGAACCTGCTGGTTCCGGGCGAACCCGTCGTGGCGCTCGGGAATTCGATGGGCAGCCATGCTCCCTTGACGTGGGAGATGGGCACGGTGACCGGCTTTGGTCGCACCGTCAACGCTGAGGACACGCTGACCGGTAGCACCGACGAGCTGATGGGCCTCATCGAGTTCGCCGCCCCTGTGCGCGCCGGCGACTCTGGTGGTCCCCTGGTCAATGGAGCCGGGCAGGTCGTCGGGATCACCACGGCCGCATCGGTGAACTTTCGGATGGGGCCGGGAGGCAAGGGCTTTGCGATCCCGATCAACGATGCGATGGGGGTGGCCAACCAGATCCGAGCCGGGATCCCCTCCGACACGGTCCACATCGGCCCGCCGGTCCTACTCGGCGTCGGCGTACGCACCACTCCGCGCGACGAGCCTGGCGTGTTGATCCAGGAGGTGCTGCGCGGCGGGCCCGCCGAGCGGGCGGGATTGCTCGACGGTGACATCCTCGTCACCCTCGACGGCGTACTGCTGAACTCATCGAACACCCTGACATCGGTGCTTGATAGGCATTACCCGGGCGATGTGGTCGATCTGACCTGGATTGACCGGGCCGGGCAGACGCGCACGGGCAAGGCCATGCTGACGCCAGACTTCAACTGAGGCTTAGCCCGTCCGTCACGGCTCCGGCACGGCTCCGAACCGGCTCAGCACCTACCCGTTAGCAGCCCTCGAATACCCGCAGGTTCTTCGCGATGACCTCGATCACCTGCTGCGGCTGCTTCTCCAGGTAGAAATGACCACCGGAGAAGGTGTGTACGTCGATGCCTCCGATGGTGTGCTCATGCCAGGCGCGTGCGTCCGCCAAGCTGGTTTTCGGGTCATCTGTGGCGGCCATCACGATGATGGGTGCGCGGATGCCGACCTCGGTCCCGCGGTGGTAGGTCTGCAGCGCCCGATAATCGTTGCCGAAGGCAGGCAGGAAGGCAGTCAGCACATCGGGGTCGTTCAGCAGCCTTGGGTCGGTACCACCGAGGTCACGCATCAAGGCCAGGAGGTCTTCGTCTCCTATAGGACCCTTGTCACCCCACTGGTCGCCATACCGGCTCGGCGCCCGTGCCCCTGAGGCGAACACCAGGACAGGCCCGCGGCCGGCCGAGGCCTCCAAGCGTCGGGCGACCTCGAATGCCAAAACCGCCCCCATGCTGTGACCGAAGAGCGCGACCGGCACCTCAGCCAGCGGCTCCAATGCCGCGAACGCCTCGTCGGCCATGTCATCGATGTTGTCGACAAAGGGCTCGCGGTAGCGGTCCTGACGGCCCGGATACTGCACGGCGCACACATCGAATTCGGGGGTCAGGGCTTTCGACAGCGGGAAGAAGTAGCTGGCCGAACCACCGGCGTGCGGGAAGCACACCAGCCGCATGCGAGCGGTGGGTGATGGCTGGAAGTTGCGGATCCAGCGGCTGGGCGGGGAAGGCACCGAAGACGTCGTCATGGCTGAGGACTATCAAAAAATGACTGAGGACTATCGAAGATCCCCACCACGTTGGCCTCCAGGTTGGCACCTGGCGGCCCTTCTACAGTGACGTCTTTGAGGATCTCTGCGGTGTCTCCAGTAACGGTGAACTGGCCCGGCTGGGGCTCATGCCCACCCGTGATCTCGTACTCCACAGTGAACGGCGTCTCCGGAAAGGGATGCAGACCAACGTATTTCGGGTCGATCGTGTAGGTGTACAGGCACACGCCCGCGGGGTCGCAGGTGTGGTCGGTGACGACCACTCCAACCAGGAACTCCTTGACGGTGGGGACCGACGGCGGGGGTGGCTTGGGCGGTGTGCGACGCGGCACCTGCGCCTGGTCCTGCGTGGCATCTCTGAAGATGACAATCGTCGCGAAGCCGACACCGCTGGCGACCAACCCGACGATCGCGATCGCAGCGAGCAACTTACGGAAAGGCACGCGATCAGGGTATCGGTCTAGTCCGCGACGCGGTTACCGTGCTCGTCCCAGTGCTCGGAAACCTTTTTACTGGGCTGAACACGCGGCGGCTCGCCGGGCATCTTGGGGTAGTTCGGCGGATAGGGCAGATCCGACAGGCCGCGGTCCTCGTCGGCAGCCACCATGTCCAACAGCGGCTGGATCGACTGGTGCGTCGCCTCGATGCCCTCCCAGGGATCCGATCTTGCGGTAAGGAAAGCCGGAACGGTGTTGATGGTGTAGTCGTCGGGGTCCGCGTGGCGCAGCTCGTCCCAAGTCAGTGGAGTCGACACCGTGGCGATCGGAGTCTTGCGTGCCGAGTAGGCCGACGCGAACGTGCGGTCTCGGGCGTTCTGGTTGTAATCGAGAAAGACTCGTCTGCCTCTCTCTTCCTTCCACCAGTTCGTAGTCACGGCGTCGGGCGCCCGCCGTTCGACCTCTCGGGCTAGAGCGATCCCGGCGCGGCGCACGGAGATGAAGTCCCACCGGGGCTTGATCGGCACGAAGATGTGCACACCCCGACCGCCTGAGGTCTTCGGGTAGCCGATGAGGCCGAGCTCGTCGAGCAGTGGCTTTAGCACCCCGCTTGCGATGTCGGCAGCTTCGGTGAAGCCGGTTCCGGGCTGGGGGTCCAGGTCGATGCGCAGCTCGTCGGGATGCTCAGTGTCCGGGCAACGCACTTGCCACGGGTGCAGCGTCACCGTGCCCATCTGCACCGCCCAGATGATCGCCGAGGGATGCGTAATCCTCAGAGCGTCCGCGGTGCGGCCCGAAGGAAAAGCAACGGTGCATGTCCGCAGATAGTCGGGGTGCTTTTGGGGAACTCGTTTCTGGTAGATCTCTTTCCCCTCGATCCCGTCGGGGAAGCGCTGCAGGTGCACGGGCCGGTCGCGAAGCAGGGCGGTCATCCGGTCGGCAACGAACAAGTAGTAGTCGACGAGTCGGCCTTTGGTGCCGCCCTTGCCGAGGTCCGGGAAATACAACTTGTCGAGATTGGTCAGCCGGACCTGCACACCGTCCACGTCGACCTCAATAGCTGGAGTCGCCATATCAGTACGCGGGCACGCCGCGGAGGTTGTCGAGGAGCGGTGACTTCGTGATCTGCGCCTCCGTCCGCGGAGGATCCGGCGGTTGCTGAAGGGGAAGGTACATGGTTTCCATACTGCTGCACTGGTCCGTGACGAGTCCTTCGGCCACCCGAGGCACCCGAGGCACCCGACCGGACTGACTGCGGCAAGGATGATGGCGTGCAGCTTCCTGTTATGCCGCCGGTCTCCCCGATGCTCGCCAAGGCGGTACCGACGATCCCGCCTGCAGCCTCCTACGAACCCAAGTGGGACGGGTTCCGGTCGATACTGTTCCGCGACGGCGACGAGGTGGAACTGGGTAGTCGAAACGAACGGCCGCTCACCCGATACTTTCCCGAGCTTGTCGCCGCCGCCCGCA
Organism: Mycobacterium sp.; assembly: GCA_049608285.1. GTDB lineage: Bacteria > Actinomycetota > Actinomycetes > Mycobacteriales > Mycobacteriaceae > Mycobacterium. The sequence continues at coordinate 4,247 of JBMYXJ010000002.1, forward strand.
TGGAGCTCCCGACACGCTGTGTCGTCGACGGCGAGATCGTGATCGCTACCCCGGGCGGCCTGGATTTCGGCGCCCTGCAGCAACGCCTGCATCCCGCCGCCTCGCGGGTCCGCACCCTCTCCGAACGGACCCCGGCCGCGTTCATCGCCTTCGACCTGCTGGCGCTCGGCGAACGCGACTTCACGACCAGCCCGTTCACCCAGCGGCGCGCAGCGCTCGTCGACGCGCTGGCCGGGTCGGGTCCGGTCTTTCACCTCACACCGGCGACCACCGACATTGAGACTGCGCAGCGCTGGTTCACCCAATTCGAGGGGGCCGGACTCGACGGGGTGATCGCCAAGCCGCTCGACGGCGAGTACCGGCCGGACAAGCGGGTGATGTTCAAGGTGAAACACGTCCGCACCGCGGACTGCGTAGTCGCCGGCTACCGACTGCACAAGTCCGGCGACGACGCGGTCGGCTCACTGCTGCTGGGCCTGTACCGCGGCGACGGGACGCTTGCCTCGGTCGGTGTCATCGGGGCCTTTCCGATGGCCACCCGCAAGCGCATGTTTGCTGAGCTGCAACCGTGGGTCACGACGCTCGAGGACCATCCGTGGAGCTGGATGACGGATGCCACGGCGGATGAGGACAACAGACGCCGCCCTGGTGGCGGCTCGCGCTGGAGCGCGGGCAAGGATCTGTCGTTCGTGCCGCTGCGGCCTGAGCGGGTCATCGAGGTGCGTTACGACCATATGGAGGGCGAAAGATTTCGCCACACAGCGCAGTTCAACCGCTGGCGGCCTGAGCGCGATCCGCAGTCGTGCACTTATGACCAATTAGAGCGCCCGGTGACGTTCAGTTTGGGAGACATCGTCCCAGGTCTCGGGCTTTCTTAAGTTCGATGTTCGGGGCCATAGAGCCGAATCCGCGACGGTGAGAAACTTCGTCGAAATCATTCCCAGCGTTTCCTACGGTTTGCCGATTGTGGGGCGGGCCAGAAAGTAGTGTTTGGCAAACACTCGTAATAGCTGTTCGGGGGAATCATGAAAGCTGCTAGGTATGTGGGTCGCGTGGGCGGGCTTGCCGTGGCGTTTGGGGTCGGTACCGCAGTCTTCACCGGCTACGGCGTTGCTTCCGCCGAGACCGGATCCGAGGGATCAGCGCCAAGTTCGGCGTCAAGTTCAGCCTCGGGTTCGGCAGATTCGTCGGGGTCGGAGTCCTCGGGTTCTGCCGATTCGTCGGCTTCTGCCGATTCATCAGCGTCGACGAAATCTAGCGACGATGACGCCGATCAGGACAACAGCGCCAGCGGTGCAGACGACGATTCCGCTGCCGCAGACGACGCCGAGCTGGCAGACGAGCTAGCAGACGAGGCTCTCGATGACCTCGGCGAAGACGCTGCCGAAGAGGCGGCAGGTTCTGGCGGGTCAGGATCCTCAGACTCTGACGCCGAAGCTATCACCGACATCGATGAGGAAACGGCCGCACTCGAGGATGCCGTCGAAGACGGCTCGACCTCGAGTTCAGTGGTGAGTTTGGCCAGCGCCACCCTGAATCCAGCCACCGACGATGAGCCCCCAGCGCCAGCAGCTCCACCGGTTGATCTGATGCTGGCCGCCGCAACGCGCCGCGAAGTCTCAGGCGAGCCCGCCGCAATCCAGGCGATGACCCCACCCGAACAAGCCGCCACTGAGGTCACTTCAGTGGGATTGTTCGACGATCACATCACTGTGGCCCCCGTCAGACCGGAGCTGTTTGACGGATTCCTCAAGGGCGTTATCGCAGCCGTGAGCTCGCGAGGATTCGAACTGTCCTACACCGTCGTTGGTGACCCGACCGAGGGCGGAAAAGTCGACCTCATCAGCGACGCGGCCTGTCAAGCCATCACGCGATGCGCTTCGATGTACCCCGATTCGCCCGCGGGTTCTGAGAACTTTTCCTTCTTGCCCTACAAATCGGTCGTGGATTCGGGGGGAACTGAGCAGTTCAGCGTGCTGATCGCTGAGGTGACGCCTTTCGACGCTGCCTTGCAGAAGTTCTTTGGGCCGACCGTCGGCAAATTGCTCGTGCCGAAGATCATGACCTTCCTGCACCAGCTGCCGATCCTCGGAGACCTCTTAGCGCCAGTGATCGGGTACTCGGTAAAGGAGACGGTGACCGTCGACGTCGGTTCGCTAGCTCCGGTCGGCACACCCGTCGCCTTCACCGTCGACATACCGTCCGTTGACGGCGCACTCATTAGCACCAACTACTTCCCCGCCAACGGACTGGCCGAAGGTGACCCACCCCCGCCGACCATCCTCAACGGTCCAGGCTTGGGACTAGCGGGAAGCACCGCGCCCTACCTAGAAGATGAACAGACTCGAGCCGTTGGTATTCCGGTCCCGGACATCGGCGTTGTTCGCGCAGCAGACTACAACTACGTCTCCTGGGACCCTCGCGGTGAGCACGCCTCCACCGGAATACTGCAGCTGGACAATCCCATGTTCGAGGGCCGCGACGTCATGCACATCATCGACTACCTCGTCGCTGAGAACCTGACCGCAACAGAGGGCACCACCCGCTCGGGCGCCCCCGATCCACTCATCGGCATGGTCGGCGGCTCCTACGGCGGCGGCATCCAGTGGGTCGTCGCCGGCATCGACCAACGAGTCGACGCGATCGCACCAGCAGCCGCCTGGAACTCCCTCAACGAAGCCATCTACCCCCAAGATGCCTTCAAAACCGCCTGGGCAAACCTGCTCTACGAGGCCTTGACGGTCACCGGCGCACGCATCAACAGCCAGATCCCCCAAGCTATCCTCACCGGGAACCTCTTCGGCACGGTCAGTGAAAGTGCGCAAGCCGTGCTGACCAGCGCCGGCCCCACAGTGTTAGTAGAGAGCATCACCGCACCAGCCTTCTTAATCCAGGGCATCGAGGATGGGTTATTCGTCTTGGAGCAGGCAAACACCAACTCCGCCATTCTCGAAGCGAACGGCATCTCGAACAAAATGATCTGGTACTGCGGCGGCCACGGCCTCTGTCTGAACCCGTTCAACCCGGATCAGGAGCAGATCATCCTGGACTCCACCATGTCGTGGATGGACCAGTTCGTGAAGGGCCAGCCGCCGGTAGAGGAGATCCCAAAGTTCCAGTGGTTTAGTGAGTTGGGGGGCCATTTCACTTCAGAGGTAATGCCCTACGAAGGTGCTTTCGAAGGCCCCACTCTCGATGCCCAGAGCGACGGCGGTTTCCTGCCGATCCTGCCGCTGGGCATCGGTGGCTCGGGACCCTCTCACGCCGAAAATGTCCCCGCCGAACTGTCGAAAGCTACGGCTGCCCCGGCGTGGAACGCGCTGAACATCGATATCACCACGCCGTTGCAGGAAACCCAAGTTATTGGCGCCCCGGAGCTGACCTTCACCTATTCCGGGTTCGGTAACGCCGAATTCGTCTACGGCCAGATCGTCAACGTGGCTACCGGCATTGTGTTAGGCAATCTAGTCAAGCCTATCCCGGTGACGCTGGACGGAAAGACCCACACCGTCACAGCCAATCTGGAGAACATCGCCTACACGGCGCCGACAAACGACGAATTGAAGTTTCAGTTGACAAGTGCGGCCAGCCCGTACGCACGCTGGGATACCTGGGGCGGGATCAACGTCACCGACATGGAGCTGAAGCTGCCCACAGCCGCAGTGAACGTCGTAACAGAGGTTTCGGGCTAGCCTTCCCAGCCTCAGGCAAAGCCGGATTTGTGAAGCAAATTTTTACCTGTTAGGGGCCATGACAGCCAAGCAGTGGAGCAAAGCTGCCCCTCATTCGCCTCGCCCGCGACCGAACGCCGCCCAATAGCTTCGCGGAAGCCTCCGGAGTGCCGACATTTCTAGCTGTTTGCCAACGACTAGGGCGCGGCCGGAAGTAGTGTTTAGCAAACACTCGCCATGTCGGCTCGGGAGGAAATCATGAAGGCTGCTAGGTACGTAGGTCGCGTGGGCGGGCTTGCAGTGGCGTTGGGGGTCGGTACTGCTGTCTTCACCGGCTACGGCGTTGCTTCCGCCGAGACCGGATCCGAGGGATCAGCGCCAAGTTCGGCGTCGAGTTCAGCCTCGGGTTCGGCAGATTCGTCGGGGTCGGAGTCCTCGGGTTCTGCCGATTCGTCGGCTTCTGCCGATTCATCAGCGTCGACGAAATCTAGCGACGATGACGCCGATCAGGACAACAGCGCCAGCGGTGCAGACGACGATTCCGCTGCCGCAGACGACGCCGAGCTGGCAGACGAGCTAGCAGACGAGGCTCTCGATGACCTCGGCGAAGACGCTGCCGAAGAGGCGGCAGGTTCTGGCGGGTCAGGATCCTCAGACTCTGACGCCGAAGCTATCACCGACATCGATGAGGAAACGGCCGCACTCGAGGATGCCGTCGAAGACGGCTCGACCTCGAGTTCAGTGGTGAGTTTGGCCAGCGCCACCCTGAATCCAGCCACCGACGATGAGCCCCCAGCGCCAGCAGCTCCACCGGTTGATCTGATGCTGGCCGCCGCAACGCGCCGCGAAGTCTCAGGCGAGCCCGCCGCAATCCAGGCGATGACCCCACCCGAACAAGCCGCCACTGAGGTCACTTCAGTGGGATTGTTCGACGATCACATCACTGTGGCCCCCGTCAGACCGGAGCTGTTTGACGGATTCCTCAAGGGCGTTATCGCAGCCGTGAGCTCGCGAGGATTCGAACTGTCCTACACCGTCGTTGGTGACCCGACCGAGGGCGGAAAAGTCGACCTCATCAGCGACGCGGCCTGTCAAGCCATCACGCGATGCGCTTCGATGTACCCCGATTCGCCCGCGGGTTCTGAGAACTTTTCCTTCTTGCCCTACAAATCGGTCGTGGATTCGGGGGGAACTGAGCAGTTCAGCGTGCTGATCGCTGAGGTGACGCCTTTCGACGCTGCCTTGCAGAAGTTCTTTGGGCCGACCGTCGGCAAATTGCTCGTGCCGAAGATCATGACCTTCCTGCACCAGCTGCCGATCCTCGGAGACCTCTTAGCGCCAGTGATCGGGTACTCGGTAAAGGAGACGGTGACCGTCGACGTCGGTTCGCTAGCTCCGGTCGGCACACCCGTCGCCTTCACCGTCGACATACCGTCCGTTGACGGCGCACTCATTAGCACCAACTACTTCCCCGCCAACGGACTGGCCGAAGGTGACCCACCCCCGCCGACCATCCTCAACGGTCCAGGCTTGGGACTAGCGGGAAGCACCGCGCCCTACCTAGAAGATGAACAGACTCGAGCCGTTGGTATTCCGGTCCCGGACATCGGCGTTGTTCGCGCAGCAGACTACAACTACGTGTCCTGGGACCCTCGCGGTGAGCACGCCTCCACCGGAATACTGCAGCTGGACAATCCGCTCTTCGAGGGCCGCGACGTCATGCACATCATCGACTACCTCGTCGCCCAGAATCTGACCGCAACAGAGGGCACCACCCGCTCGGGGGCCCCTGATCCACTGATCGGCATGATCGGCGGCTCCTACGGAGGCGGCATCCAATTAGTCGTGGCCGGCATCGACCAACGAGTCGACGCGATCGTGCCAGGGATCGCCTGGAACTCCCTCAATGAAGCTATCTACCCCAAGGATGCCTTCAAGACCGCATGGGCAAACCTGCTCTACACCGACCTGGTGGTCACTGGCGCGCGCATCAACAGCCAGATCCCCCCCGCGATCCTCACCGGCAACCTGTTCGGCACCGTCAGCGAAAGTGCGCAAGCAGTGCTGACCAGCAGCGGCCCCACAGCGCTGGTGGAGAGCATCACCGCACCGACCCTGCTGATCCAGGGCACGGCCGACGGGTTGTTCGTTCTGCAGCAGGCCAGCCAAAACGCCGCGATTCTTGCAGCCAACGAGGTCCCGACCAAGCTGATTTGGTACTGCGGAGGTCACGGTGTCTGCCTGGATCCGGTCAACCCAACCCAAGACGCAACTATCGTGGATAGCACGTTCGGGTGGCTGAACGAGCACGTGAAGGGCGGAGCACCAGTGCTAGCGCCAGACTTCCAATGGTTCACTCAAGACGGGGATCACTTGGTCTCAACCTTGTTGCCGTTCGAAGAGGGATTCTCCGGTCCCAGCCTCGGCGACCAGAATACGGGCGGTTTCTTGCCGTTCCTGCCGTTCGGCATCGGAGGCTCGGGGCCTTCAAAGGATCCCAACGTTCCCGGCCTTCTGAGGGGCGCCACAGCTTCGGAGGCAAGCAACGCGCTGAACCTCTCATTGGACTTTCCCGCAGCCCAGGTAGCTGGGGCCCCGGAGGTGGTGTTCGATTATTCCGGCTTTGGTAATGCCGAGTTCGTCTACGGCCAGGTGGTCGACGACCAAACCGGCCTGGTGCTGGGCAATCTGGTCACGCCCATCCCGGTGACGCTGGATGGGCAAACGCACACCGCGAGGGTCGACCTGGAAAGTATCGCCTACACGGCGGATCCCGGGGATTCGTTGACGTTCCAGTTGACAACTTCTGCCTCCGTATACAAGGCGGGGGGTCTTTTTGGCTGGATCAATGTCTCCGACATGATATTCACAACCGCTACTGTCGCCGCTGACGCCGTGACGTTGGTGTCCGAGGGGCCGTCTAGCTGAGCAGGTCCCGCCCCTGCCTACTCGTAGTGCATCCAGCCCCGACCGCTGAGGTACCGGTCGCCCAACTCAGCGGTGCCTATCGAGAAGCCGTCGGTGAACGCGATCGCCGCATCAGCGTCGGCGTGCGAAGCCACCCACGCCGTCAGCGTCAGCCGACGCAGCATCACGAATGTCGCGATCATGTCCAAGTGGTCGACCGGGATCTCCCGCACCTCGCGGTAGCCGCGCAGCCAGTCAGCGATCATCTGCTCGGCTTCGGTGGTGTCCTCGATGAACGACACCACAGCACCCAGATCGGCCAGGTGCCACGACCAGCCGCAGTCGTCGAAGTCGATGACGGTGATCGCAGAACTCCCCGAGGCGGGGTTGATCATCAGGTTGGCCATCCGAAGGTCGGCGTGGATCAGCCCGAACCTGTCTGGCCCCTGACCGAACTCCGTCAAACGGGCAGCCACCGCGGCGGCCGCACGCTCGATGACGGCCCTACCGTCGGGAGATAGCCCGGGCGCCTCCCGCCAGTTCCCCCAACGTGCCCATGGACCCACCGTCGCGTCGATGTCCCAGCGGAACCGGGTGAAGTAGTCCGGGGCAGACCACTGCCTGACGTGATCGTGCATATGCGCGCTGAGCCTGCCGAGCTCGTCGAACCCGACCGCGTCGGGATTCTCCTCGGCGGTGCAGCCCTCGATGAAGGTCATCGCGTCGACGTGCAATGCGTTTCCGCCGATCTCTGCGGCCACCACATCGCGGCCGTCGGTGGCGTGGATCAACTGCGGCGTGACCACTTCCGTGTCGGCGCGCAACGCGGCCATCCAGCTGAGCTCCGAGCGGATAGCAGCCACCGAGTGATAGCCGGGGCGATGCACGCGAAGCACCATCGGCTCCTCGTCGGCCACCAGGTAGGTGGCGTTCTCCGACAAGCTGAGCAGGCGCAGCATCGAATCCGGGTCGCGGCCGTAGGCGGGCAGCACCGCGCGGGCGTAGCTCTGGTGATCGGGCGGCAGTCCAGGCATCCCCACAAGTCTGTAGTAGGCCCCCGACGTCGCGGACTGGGGGCCACCGGGCTCGCCCACTAGCCTGACGAGGGTGACTGGCGCGGGCGGGGCGGGCAGATTCGCGCCGAGCCCATCGGCGGATCTGCACATCGGGAACCTGCGCACCGCCGTGTTGGCGTGGCTGTTCGCCCGCACGAGCGGACGTCGGTTCCTGATGCGTGTCGAGGATCTCGATGATCGCACCCACGCCGGCATCGCCGAGCGCCAGCTCGCCGACCTCGCGGCGCTCGGGCTGTCGTGGGACGGGCCCGCCACCCGCCAGACCGAGCACCAGCGACGTTATCAAGACGCCGTCGGGGCGTTGGCCGACCGTGGCCTGCTCTACGAGTGTTATTGCACACGAAGGGACATCGCGGCCGCCCCGCGAGCACCGCACGCGCCCGCCGGTGCCTACCCCGGGACCTGCCGCGACCTCACCGACAAGCAACGCGACGTCCGCAGGCAGGAGACGGGCCGCGCCCCGGCGTTGCGGCTGCGCACCGAGACCACCCAATACACCGTGCATGACGTGCTGCTCGGGGACTACACCGGTGTGGTCGACGACTTTGTGGTGCGTCGCGGCGACGGTGTGCCGGCTTACAACCTTGCGGTGGTGCTGGACGACGCCGCCTCAGGAGTCGACCAGGTTGTGCGCGGAGACGATTTGCTGTCCTCCTCGCCGCGGCAGGCCTATCTGGTAGGACTGCTCGGCCACCCGGTGCCGCTGTACGCGCATGTGCCGCTGGTGCTGAACTCCGACGGCGCGCGGCTGGCGAAGCGAGACGGTGCGGTGACACTGGCCGAGATCGGCGTTCACAGCGCACTCACGCAGATTGCCGATTCTTTGGGCTACAAGGCGACCACCGCCGAGGGCATGCTCGCCGAGTTTGACCCGGGTCGACTACCGAGGGCGCCGTGGGTATACCGCCCCTGCTGAGTAGAAGGTTCAGCATCCTTCGCGCAGCGGGCCCTCTACCCGCGGTGGGGATGTCATGAGAACGCGTCGCGTCGCAGCGAGATAGGCAGCGTCGACATGCCGCGCAAGGTCACGTTCTGCTTGTACTGCGGCTCGCCGGCAAGCGCCGCGTGCGGGAACCGCGCGGCCATCGCGGTGAGCGCGACGTTCGCTTCCAACCGGGCAAGCGGCGCGCCGATGCAGAAGTGTGCGCCCTTGCCGAAAGCGAGGTGCCGAATCGCCGTGCGGCCCGGATCGAAGAGGTCCGGCTGGTCGAAGGCCTCGGGGTCGCGGTGTGCAGCGGCAATAAGGGCGAGCATGTTGTCGCCCTTCGGGATCGAGAGCCCCCCGATGCTCATCGCCTCACCCGCGACCCTGCCCATCAGCTGTACCGGAGGGTCGTAGCGCAGTGTTTCCTCGATCACCGCGCCCGCCTGTGCCGGGTCGGTGGCCAGCGCCGTCCACCACACTGGGTCGCGCAGTAACGCCAGGATGGCGTTGGCGATCAGGTTGACCGTCGTCTCGTGCCCAGCAACCAGCAGCAGGTTGCACGTCGCGACGATCTCCTCCTCGGTGAGCTGATCGCCGGACTCCTCAACCTGGATCAGCCCAGACATCAAGTCGTCGCCGATATTGCGCCGGCGCTCAGCGATCAGCTGACGTAGGTATTCGCGCAGCCACAACCCGGCCTGCAGACGCTCCTCGGCACCGCCGCCGGCCGAACCTGTCACCGACACAAAGGGATCCAGTGACTGTGCGAGCAGCGCTGAGGCGGCGCTGAACTCGGGCTCGTCGGCCAGAGGGACGCCCAGGAGGCGACAGATCACCGCGACCGGTAGTGGATACGCCAGCCCCGCGACCGCGTCGAAAGGGTCCGAGGTGCTGTCCGCCTCATCGAGCAGCGCGTCGACCAGCCTCGCGATCTCAGGTTCGAGCGCCCTGACTACCTTCGGGAGGAACGCCTTGCTGACCAGGCGGCGCAACCTGGTGTGATCCGGCGGGTCGAGGAACAAGAACCCGGGCGGCCCTAACGGGCGCGCTTCGGCGCCCTCGGCGATCAGCCGCTGGGCGACCGTGGACTTCAGCCGGTCGCTGGACGAGGACGGGTGGCGCAACACCTCGTCGCAGTCGGCGAAGGACGAGAATACCGCGAGGTTGCTTTCGGGCATGTGGACCGCGCCCTGCTCGCGGATCCTGTCGTAGAGGGGATACGGATCTGCACGGTGAGCAGGATCGAGTATCTGCAGGAGCAGCGACTGCGGTTCGGCCGACGTCGTCATTCTTCAATTGTGCACAGGTGTTGCCGAGCGACGATTTGGCGGCAAGGTGCAGGCCGCGTTGAGGAAATCCGCGATGGGCGAAATCTACGTCGAGTAGTAGCGGCCGAGCACGTGCTCGCGCAGCTCGTCGAATCGGCCCGCAGCTATCGAGTTCCGGATGTCGTCGACCAGTCCGATGACGAATCGCTCGTTGTGGATCGTGCACAGTGTGGAAGCCAGATGCTCCTTGGCCTTGAATAGGTGGTGCAGGTAGGCACGGGTGTAGTGGGCGCAGGTGTAGCAGTCACACTCGGCGTCCAGCGGTGTGAAGTCGCGGCGGTAGCGCGAGCCCGTGATGTTATACCGGCCGTTCACCGAGTACACCGCCGCGTTGCGGGCGACGCGCGAGGGCGACACGCAGTCGAACGTGTCGGCGCCCGCCTCAACGGCGGCGAACAGGTCATCGGGTTCACCGATGCCCAGCAGGTGACGCGGCTTGTCCTCGGGTAGCTCGCTGCACACCCAGCCAACGATGGTTGCCAGGTTCTGTTTCTCGAGCGCTCCCCCGATGCCGTAACCATCGAAGCTCAGGCCCTCCGCCGGCCCAGGCCCGTCGCCGATCCTCCGCAGCGCACGGGCAGCCTGGCGGCGCAAGTCTTCGTACTGTGCTCCCTGAACGACCCCGAACAGTGCCTGCGGTGGCTTGCCGGACTGCAGCGACGACAGCCGGCGATGCTCAAGCAGGCACCGCACCGCCCAGTCGTGTGTGCGCTGCACCGACCTCTCCTGGTAGCCGCGGGTATTGACCAGCGTCGTCAACTCGTCGAACGCGAAGATGACGTCGGCGCCGAGCTGATGCTGAATACCTACCGACACTTCGGGCGTGAACCGGTGAGTAGATCCGTCCAGGTGCGACCTAAACGTCACGCCATCATCATCGACCTGGGCGAGCCGTTCCTTGCCCTCGGCGATGACGTCGTCGGCCTGGACCCGTTCGGCGTCCATCGCCAGCACCTTGCGGAAACCGGCGCCCAACGAGAGGACCTGAAAGCCTCCGCTGTCGGTGAAGGTCGGCCCCGACCAGTTCATGAATGCGCCCAGGCCCCCAGCTTCAGCGACAATGTCGGGGCCCGGCTGCAGGTAGAGATGGTAGGCGTTGGCCAGGAGCGCCTGCGCGCCGAGATCTTTCATAGTCTCGGGAAGCACGGCCTTGACCGTGGCCTGAGTGCCAACAGGAATGAAGGCCGGAGTGTGGATCTCACCGTGCGGAGTCTTGATCACGCCCGTCCGGCCACGCGCGCCGGGGAGTTCCGCTTCGACACGAAAGCTCGGAACACTGAAAATCTTGTCGCCCACGTCGTAGATTCTGCACTGTGATCACACGTTGGGCCCTGAGCGCTTTCGTCGCCGCGGCCGCTCTCACCGTCGCCGGCTGCTCGTCACAACCCGACTACCAGCCACCGCCCGGCGGGCTCATCGCCGGGACGGCGCAGATGACGGTCAACGGCCAGGACACCGGCACCACCGACTTGGTGGATTGCCTCACCGTCGGGCCAATGACCATGATCAAAACCGGCCCCAAGGATGCCGGCGCGTTCGCCATGATCATGACCGAGGACAAACAAGTTGTCCGGATTGTCCGCATCCAGGACATGGGCGGATACACCGGGAGCTACAACTCCGGGCTGGGCGGCGAAGCGAGCATCTCGATGAATGCCCGAACCTTCGAGATCAGCGGAACCGCCGACGGCTTTGAGACCGCCGAACCCAGCTTCCGCGCACCCGGGTCGTTCAAGCTGAAAGTCGCCTGCTGACCCAGTGAGACACTCGTAACCGCAGATTTTGCGGAATTCGGCACGCACCGCCTCGAGCCGCCGACATACTGCTGGAGAGTGGTTCGCCGGTCTCGACGAATCACACGACAACAAAGGAGAACCGTGGTGAAGGGTGCAATCGTGGTGGCCGTGGGCGGTGCAGCGATCGTCGTTGCCGGCTTGTCGGGCTGTTCCTCGGACAAGAAATCTGAGACCTCAGGGGAAACAGCGTCAGCCTCCGCGGCGGAGGGCAAGAGCACCGTCATGATCGACGGTCAAGATCAAGAGGTTCAGGGCACCGTGGTCTGCAGCGACGCGGGCGGCAACACCAACATCGCCATCGGAGATGCCACCACCGGTATCGGCGTCGTGCTCAGCAGCGGTGACGGACCCACCGTGCAGTCGGTGGCCTTGGGCAACGTCAACGGTGTCACCTTGGGCTATCAGAGCGGCGCCGGCGAGGGCGAAGCCAAGGCCGAGAAGGACGGCAACACCTACAAGGTCACCGGAACCGCGACCGGTATCGACATCGCCAACCCGATGCAGCCGGTAAACAAACCGTTCGAAATCACTGTTTCCTGCCCGTAACGCAGCCTGGCGCCAGGTGGCCTGCCCGCATCAGGGCAGGCCGGCATCAGGTGGCCGTGTAGCCGGCGGCCGACTGCCGCAACTGCCAGATCTGCGCGGGGCAGAGCTCATCGACGGCTTGATTGATCAGATATCCGGTCAGGAAGCTGTCGGGGGTGTTGACTTCGGCCGTCACCTGGTTGACCAGATCGGCGTAGCTCACATTGCCCGCCACCCGGTCACAGATGGTCCGCCCGTAAGCGATGGCTGCCCCCGGGTCCTGGAAGTTGAACGCTCGCATCTGGCCGATATTGACCAGATAGCCCAGTTCGTCGGCGTGGGCCGCCGGGGGCCCCGCAAGCCCGACCGCCGACACCACGCCGGACATCAATCCCACTGACAACACGCGTACCAGCGACTTCATGACATGAGACCCTACGCCTTACCGCGCGAACAGGTGGCGATTGTCCGATCAATCATCAGAGAAGGCGCGACGACTTCGGCAACGCGACGACTTCGGCAATCAGAATTGAACAGCTGGCTCAACTCCTTGGTGATGGCTTCCTCTGTTGTTGCGGGGGTCTATTTGTTGGCGTCGAGGGCGATGGCAAGGAAATCGAGTTGCCATAGCGTTTGAATGAGTGTGCGGCCAGTTTCTTCGGCGTGGGTCGCGGTCGTGTCTGGCAGCAGGCCACTGCGTGCCACTCGCGCGGCGATCTGCCGAATCGTGCGTTGCCCATCGATGTGTTGGACGAAGGCCAGCTGAGTGGGATCCAGCGCCACCCGCCAATCACGCCGGAAAATTTCGGTGCCGGAGACACCGCAGCCCAAGCGCATCTGCGGCACGTAATCGAGGAACTCAGATGAGGTGAAATCGATTCGGTAGCTGCTCTCGGGCCGGTCGCGCCGGCACGCGATGAAGAAGTGGCAGGCGTTCACGGTGTTGACGCGCTCCATGATCGACCACTTCTCAGCGTCTGGTAGATCAGCCACGCTTGCCCGGAACTCGTTGGTCTGCGGGGTGAGCTGTGCGGGGTGGTAGGGAGCCTTGAACAACCAGTCCTGGAACACCAGCCCGGCCGAGGCAACCAGATCCAGGCATTCCTGCACGGTGTAGCCGCGATCGCGGCCATGCAGAAACGTATCCACCAGGCCGGCGTCGAACTTCAAGTCAGGAGCGATCCTGAGATAACTGTGCACGGGGTGCCCCGGCGGGAGGGAGGAGATGGCGTCTTTGACCTTCCGCACCGACGCCTCGTCTTGGCCCAACCCCAAGTCACGAAAGATCGATTGCAGCACTTCGACTCCGGCTCTGCCGTATTTGGCATAGAGCATCAGCGCCACGGCACCGTCAGACCGTAGGCACTGGGCCAGTGCCTTCATCCCCGCTGTCGGATCGGCCATGTGGTGCAGGACACCGGTCGAAACGATCAAATCGAAACCGCGGTCAAGGGTGGGCAGCTCTTCGATCGGAAGCAGATGCAATTCCAGGTTCGACAACCGATGCTTCTTCTTCAAATAAGCATGGTGGTCCAACGACGGCTGACTGATATCGACTGCGACAACTTTGGCTGCGGGATTGGTGTAGGCGAATACCGCTGCCTGATTGGTGCCGCACCCGGCAACGAGGATATCGAGATTGGGTTCGTAATCCTTGCTAGGCCATAAGATTCGCTGAGCATGGTTGGGGTCATACCATTGCCAGTTGTTCTGCACCCACGGCTCAAGATCCTGGATGGGTGCAGGATATTGCCACCGCTCGTACTGACGTGACACAACATCGGCGCGCGGATCGTTCTTCATAAGACTGTGTTACCCCCGGGCGGCAAATACATTATCGGCGAACACTTCTCAGGGCAGTGGACCAAGGTCACGACTAAATGCGTTGTATCGTCAGTGGATTGCGCCGAAACACCGGCAACGGAAACAGGTGGTCGGTTTCGGCGTCGTCAAGGCTGTCGTAGAGCCCCAGGATGTACACCCCGGCTGATTGCACCCTTACAGGCAGGTGCTGTGCGAAGACGCGGAACTTCACCGGCACGGGCGGATTATCGGGCCACTGCCACGTGAGCTCCAAAGCGCCGACTCGTTCATCATCGGGCGAGGTGGCAATGATGTATTTTTTCGGGTTGTAGTCGGTGCCACCTGCCGAAGACACTGCGACGACGACCGGGACGACGATTTGCGTGGGGAAGCTATCCACGTAGTTACCGGTCATCGGAAACCCCTCAGCGGTGATCCCGCCGGAATCTTGTACGACAGCGTTCAGCGACGGCGCAAACGCAACGACACGCATGCTTCCCTTTCATTCTTTCGGGCCCTGATGTCGCCCGAGATCGTGAACCCGTGGGGCTCATCGAACACTAGCTCAGGGCCCGGCGCAGTCGGGCGACCACCTGGGGTGTTCGACATCGAACGCAGCTCGGTCCAACGACCCGCGTTCCTAGCGTTTGCGTTGCAGGACCGGCAGTGGGTAGAGGGTGTCGGATTCGGTGGCGTCAAGGTTGTCGCAGAGGGCGAGGGTGTGGATGCCGGGGGCCTGGATATTCATGGGCAGGTATTGAGCGAAGACCCGGAATTTAACGGGAACTGACGGGGTGTCGGGCCACTGCCAGGCGAATTCGAGGGTGCCGACACGGTCGCCGTTGGGGGCGGTGCCCACGATGTACTTGCGTGGGTTGTAGTCCTGGCCTTCGGCGGCGCACACCGCGATGACCACCGGGATGGTGATCTGGGCGGGGACGCTCTGCACGTAACAGGTGGTCAAGGGAAAACCTTCAACGGCGACGCCACCGGCGTCTTGAGAGACCGCGCTCAGTGACGGCGCGAACGCTACGACACGCATGTGTTTCCTTATCTGCCGCATACAGCCAAAGCGCACCCGCGGGTTTGCCGGGCACCTGGCGTGGTGAAGGCTCTCGAGCTCAAGGCACCCTAACGTATGGGGGCTTGATGGGGAGTTGACTCACGTTTCAAGCATGTTCACAGGGGTTAGCCGTGACCGGCCCGGGCGTCATCCAGCGTCGTTGTCATCGCGTGAGGCGCCCCGGCATGTCGTCCGCCATCAGGTAGCGGCTCCAACACGTCCGCGAGCAGCTTCTCGGGCGATTGAGCTTCTCGGGCGCATCACATTATGCCGGCGCCGCGGGGTCGGTTGGGCGAGTATTTGGGCTGTCGGGATCCCGATGCGACGCCAGCGCGGAGTGAACATCGTCGGTTGGTGTGTCCAATATTAATTTCGTCAATGTGACCCAGCGCACAGTTTGTTACGGAATCATGACTACAGTTTGCCGCTGGCCATCTCCCGGGGGGATTTTTCATGACTTCGACCGACGCTACCCAGCCCGCGGAAGATTCTCAGGGTTCAGATCGGCGGCGTCGAGGCCTACGACTCGGCATAGGTGAGGTACCCACGATCCGCGTGGCTGCGCGGGTGGCACCGCGTTTTGCGGGGCCGGGTTACGCCGGCTACGTAGGTCGGGTGGGCGCGCTTGCGATCGCGTTGGGCGTCGGGGCGGCGATCGCGTCGATGCCGGGGATCGCGTTAGCCGACACCTCAGGTTCGGCGGGGTCGACCGGGTCGTCGTCTTCTTCCACCTCGTCACCGTCAGCGTCATCGAGTTCGTCGTCATCGGATTCCTCGGCGTCGGGTTCCGATGATGCTGGTTCAGCGGATGCGTCGGACACCGACACCGGCGGTGACGCTGATACCGACGCGGGGTCTGGTCCGGACGCCGACGAAGGCGCAGAGGCGGACGCCGAAGCCGAGGCGGACGCGGAGGCGGAAGCAGAGGCCGAGGCGCAGGCTGAGGCCGTTGCGGAGGCGGACAGCGAGGCAGTGGCCGTTGCCGAGGCAGAGGCAGAGGCAGAGGCCGACAACGAGACCGAGACCGAGACCGAGACCGAGGTGGACGCCGGCGACGAGGTGGACGCCGGCGACGAGGCTGGGTCCAGTTCAGGGGCTTATGAGGATACCGGCGCTGACGTGGGGTCGGGTTCGGGCGCCGACGGGGATGTGGATACCGACACCGACGCGGGCGCCGATACTGGCACGGGCTTCGACGATGGCGCTGTCACCGGGGGTTCGAGCTCCGACTATGCCGCCGCCAACGGGGGTTCGAGTTCAGGTTCGGGTTCGGATTTGTCCGAAACTTCGGGTTCTGAGGATGTGTCCGAGCCCGGTTCTGGCGATGCGCCCGAGGTGTCCGAGCCGGTGGTGGAGATACCGGTCGCCGGTGCGGGTACGTCGTCGGCGGGGTCAGTTGGCGCTGAAGGGGGTGTTTCAACCGAGGCAGCTGATGATGCTGTGCCGCTGATGGTGGCTTCGCCGGATGCTGCCGCGCCTGCTGTGCCGTCCAAGTCCTCGAACTGGTTGAGTTCGTTGCTGACGGCTTGGTTTGGGGGTGGTAGCGGGGCTTCGAACAAGGGCCCGGCGGATCCCGGGGCAGCACCGTTCATGTGGGCCACTGCTGCGGTGGCCCGGCGAGAACTCGGTGAGGATGCGCCAGCGGCCAGCGCCGACGTGGCGAGCGCTGCAGATGCCACCTCGGTCGGTATGGGCCACACTGTGTGGTTGTTCGGTAACGGCACCGCTGAACATCCCGATGGCGGGATTTTGATCGGCAACGGCTACAGCTGGACCGCCGAAACCTGCACCGGTGTCACTGCCTGCAACGGCGGCAGTGGCGGCATCTTCGGTGACGGCGGTGACGGGTTCAACGGCGGCAACGGCGGGTCGGCGGGCTGGTTCGGCAGCGGTGGTGACGGTGGTGATGGTGCCGTTTTCGGCGGTGGCGGTGGTGGCGGCGGGACGCCCGGAGGTGGTGGCGGTGGTGGCGGGACGCCCGGTGCGGGGGCCGGCGGCGGCAGCGGGGGACCGTTGAGGAAGATGTTGCCCCCGGGAGGCGGCTCCGGGGCCGGTTCGGGTGCGGGTGCGGGTTCTGGAGCAGAGTGGACGGGCTGTTGCCGAGGCATGTGCTGCGTCTGGTTGTTCTGACTGCC
>JBMYXJ010000003.1:0-3112 GCA_049608285.1 Mycobacterium sp.
CCGCCAGTGGCGGGCGATTTCACTCATCGACTGCAGCCCTCCGAGTCCCTTTCCCCACACGTCCGGGAGTGTTTAGTCCGGCGCCAGGCGACGAATGTATCCACGGTCACACCGCGGGTGCTAGCACTGGACACGACCTGGAACCAACCCCTGACGCATCCGCAACGGAACCGAGACCAACCAAGGCGCGGAAATCGGGGATCGAGGTGCTTATACGCTGTTCGGGTGACCGAAACGCCGACTGCGCAGCATGCCTCCGCCGCCGACACCCCGCAGCATCGCTACACCGCGGATTTGGCGAGCGAGATCGAGCGGACGTGGCAGCAACGTTGGGCGCGGTGGGGAACGTTCGACGTGGCCAACCCGGTCGGTTCGCTGGCTCCCGCAGACGGCGCCCCGGTGCCTGCCGACAAGATGTTCGTCCAGGATATGTTCCCCTATCCGTCTGGCGAGGGCCTGCACGTCGGCCACCCTCTGGGGTACATCGCGACAGACGTGTACGCGCGGTATTACCGGATGATGGGGCGTAATGTGCTACACGCCTTAGGTTTTGATGCATTCGGCCTGCCTGCCGAGCAGTACGCTATCCAGACCGGAACCCATCCGCGCACCCGCACCGAGGCCAATGTCGTCAACTTCCGTCGCCAGCTGGGGCGCCTCGGCCTTGGCCATGATTCGCGACGCAGCTTCTCTACCACCGACGTTGACTACTACAAGTGGACCCAGTGGATATTCCTGCAGATCCTCAACGCGTGGTTCGATTCGGCCGCGGGTAAGGCCCGCCCGATCTCTGAGTTGATAGCCGAGTTCGAAGCGGGTACCAGATCGGTCGGCGATGGACGCAGCTGGTCGGAGCTTAGCGATGAGGAACGCGCCGATGTCGTCGACGCGCACCGGCTGGTGTATCTCGCCGACTCAGTGGTGAACTGGTGCCCGGGACTGGGCACCGTGCTAGCCAACGAGGAAGTCACCGCTGAGGGGCGTAGCGAGCGCGGAAACTTTCCGGTTTTTCGGAAGCGGTTGCGGCAGTGGATGATGCGGATAACCGCCTACTCCGACCGGCTGTTGGAGGACCTCGAGTCGCTGGACTGGCCGGAAAAGGTCAAAACCATGCAGCGAAATTGGATTGGCCGCTCAACCGGTGCGACAGTGCTATTCGCAGTCGACTCGGTACCCGGTTCAGGCGACATTGAGGTGTTCACCACCCGGCCGGACACGCTTTTCGGTGCAACCTACCTGGTGCTTGCTCCCGAACACGAACTGGTAGATCAACTCATCGCTCAGAATTGGCCGCACGGCGTTGATTCGCGGTGGACGTTCGGGGAGGCCGCGCCGGCCGATGCGGTAGGCGCTTACCGGGCGGCGATTGCGGCCAAGTCCGATATGGAGCGCCAAGAGAATCGCTCCAAGACGGGCGTTTTCCTGGGTACGTATGCGACGAATCCCGCTGATGGACAGCAAATTCCGGTGTTCATCGCTGACTATGTGCTAGCTGGGTACGGTACGGGCGCCATCATGGCGGTGCCGGGCGGGGACCAGCGCGACTGGGATTTCGCGACCGAGTTCGGGCTGCCAATTGTGGAGGTGGTGCGGCGAGAGGACGATAAATCTGCCGGTGGTGCTGTTGTGCAAGAGGCTTACACCGGCGATGGCGTGCTGGTGAACTCGGGGTTCCTCGACGGCATGGACGTGGCCGCCGCCAAGAAGGCGATGTCCGAACGGCTGACCGAGGACGGGCGCGGATGTGAGCGCGTTGAGTACAAGCTTCGGGACTGGCTCTTCGCCAGGCAGCGGTACTGGGGTGAACCGTTTCCGATTGTCTACGACAGCGCAGGACGCAGTTATGGTCTCCCGGAGTCGCTGCTGCCTGTCGAACTGCCCGACGTGCCCGACTATTCGCCGGCGCTGTTCGATCCCGAGGATGCAGACAGCGAACCGGCGCCGCCGCTGGCGAAGGTCACCGACTGGGTGAACGTCGAGTTGGACCTGGGCGATGGGCTCAAGCCCTACACCCGGGACACAAATGTCATGCCGCAGTGGGCGGGCAGCTCGTGGTACGAGCTGCGCTACACCGATCCGTATAACGAAGAAGAGTTGTGCGCCAAGGAAAACGAGGCCTATTGGATGGGGCCGCGGCCGGCCGAGCACGGGCCCGGCGACCCCGGCGGCGTCGACCTCTACGTGGGGGGCGTCGAACACGCGGTCCTGCATCTGCTCTACTCCAGGTTCTGGCACAAGGTGCTCTACGACCTGGGGCACGTCAGCTCGCGCGAACCGTACCGACGACTGGTGAACCAGGGCTACATCCAGGCGTTCGCCTACACCGATGCCCGCGGGGCCTACGTCCCAGCCGCTGAGGTTGTTGAGCGCGACGGAGGATTTTTCTGGACGGGCCCCGATGGGGAGATACCGGTGTCCCAGGAGTTCGGCAAGATCGGCAAGAGCCTGAAAAACTCGGTGTCCCCTGACGAGATCTGTGAGAGCTACGGTGCCGATACTCTGCGGGTGTACGAGATGTCGATGGGACCGTTGGAGGCGTCGCGCCCGTGGGCGACCAAAGATGTTGTCGGCGCTTACCGGTTCCTGCAGAGGGTGTGGCGTTTGGTCGTGGACGAAGAATCCGGCGCCTCGCGGGTCACCGACAGCGACACTCTGGACGAGGAGACGCTCCGGTTGTTGCACCGCACCATCGCGGGTGCGAGGGAGGACTATGCCGCTCTGCGTAACAACACCGCTGCGGCGAAGCTCATTGAGTACACCAATCATCTGACAAAACATGGTGTGATGGCCCGCGCGGCGCTGGAGCCACTGGTGCTGATGGTTGCACCGTTGGCGCCGCATCTGGCCGAGGAGCTGTGGATGCGGTTGGGCCACGAGGACTCCTTGGCCCGCGGGCCCTTTCCGGTGGCCGATGAGCGCTATCTGGTCGAGGACACCGTGGAGTACCCGGTGCAGGTCAACGGTAGGGTTCGCGGACGAGTCACGGTCGCAGCGGATGCCGACGGAGATACGGTCGAAGCAGCCGCGCTAGGCGAGGAGAAAGTCGTCAGCTTCCTGGACGGGAGGACCCCCAAGAAGGTGATCGTAGTCCCCGGACGCCTCGTCAACGTGG
>JBMYXJ010000003.1:3122-14846 GCA_049608285.1 Mycobacterium sp.
TTGTGTAGCTCGTAGCTGGGGTAGGGATCCTCGATTACTGTCCGCGAGCGAGTAGTCCCGGTGAGACTCGCGAAATCAGCGGGGGCGGACGATAACTTCGTGAATGTGCGCATCGCGCGGCGCGTTCACGGCGTCGGCGGTGACCCGCGCCACGGTCTGCGCGCTCAAGAACTGTGCGGGGTCGTAGTCGCGGCCCTCGTAGGCGATGAGGTCCTCCTGCATTGCGGTCGCAATCCGTCCCGGATGCACCGATGTCACACGAAGGGACGGCTCGTCGCAGCGCAGCGAGTCGGCGAATGACCGCAACCCGAACTTGCTCGCCGAGTACGACGCCAGGCCGGGCGAGGCGTTGATTCCGGAACCTGAGTTTATGAACACGACGTGACCAGCGGCGCTACGGAGCGCGGGTAGTAGCTCCAGGGTGAGGGCAACCGCGCCAATCAGATTGACGGCTAGGGTCGCGCGCCATTCGTCGACCGACGACTCCGAAACCCGGCCGGGGTAGGCCACGCCCGCGTTATGAATCAGCACGTCGAGTTCGACGACGGGTTCGACGAGGACGGCCATCGACTCGGGATCGGCGAGGTCCAGTGGCCAAGTGCTGGCACCGAAGCGTTCGGCGAGAGCGTCGAGCCGCGCCGAGGGGCGCCCGGCAAGGAGCAGGGTATGCGTGGGAGCGAGGGCATCGGCTAGGGCGGAACCAAGGCCGCCGGCTGCCCCGGTGATCATCGCGGTCGGCACACCGGAACCCTACCGATGCTGCGAGCAGGCCGGAGAAGTCGCATCATGGAGGTGATGCCTCACGACCCCAGCTTCGCGCCGACACAACTGGCGGCGCGCGCGGCGTACCTGCTACGCGGCAATGACCTCGGCGTGATGACTACGGCCGCGCCGTTGTTGTACCCACACATGTGGAGCTGGGACGCGGCCTTCGTGTCGATCGGGCTGGCTCCGCTGTCGGTGGAGCGGGCCGTCGTCGAGCTCGACACACTGTTGTCGGCACAGTGGCGCAACGGCATGATCCCGCACATCGTTTTCGCTAACGGTGCCGACGGCTATTTCCCCGGGCCGGCGCGGTGGGGGTGCTCGACGCTTTCGGCCGACGCGCCCCTTTCCCACCAAACATCGGGGATCATGCAGCCGCCCGTGCACGCCATCGCGGTGCAGCGCATCCTCGACCACGCCCGTACCCGGGGGCGTTCGACCCGCGCGGTTGCCGAGTCGTTCCTCGACCGGCGTTGGGCCGCCCTGGTGCAGTGGCATCGTTGGCTGGCCGAGTGTCGGGACCAGAACGAGAGCGGCCGGGTGACCATCTACCACGGCTGGGAGTCGGGGATGGACAACTCCCCGCGGTGGGACAGCGCGTACGCCAATGTAATCCCGGGCGAGGTGCCCGAGTATCAGCGCGAGGACACCAGGATCAACACTGATGCCAGCCAGCGGCCAAGTGACCTGGAGTACGACCGCTATCTGTGGCTGCTCGAGGAGATGAAGGCGGTCCGCTACGACGATCGGTTGTTGCCCAAGGCGGTGAGCTTCGCCGTGGAGGATGCGTTCGTCTCTGCAATTTTCTCGGTGGCCTGCCAGGTGCTGGCCGAGATCGGTGAAGACCATAAACGACCGCACGCTGATGTGAAGGACTTGTACGCGTGGTCGGAGCGGTTCCGGGCGGGCGTTATCGCCGCAACCGACGAACGAACCGGGGCGGCACAGGATTTCGATGTTCGCGCTGACACGTGGATCGCCACCGAGACGGTGGCGCAGTTCGCCCCGCTGTTGTGTGGTGGCCTGCCGCACGAGAGGGAGCGGGCGCTGCTGCGGCTGCTGGAGGGCCCACGGTTCTGCGGCCATCCCGACCTTGCCTACGCACTTATCCCCTCGACATCGCCGGTCTCCCGGGACTTCCGCCCCCGGGAGTATTGGCGTGGTCCGGTATGGCCTGTGATGACTTGGTTGTTCTCCTGGTGTTTCGCCAGGCGGGGCTGGGCCGAGCGCTCTGCGATCCTCTGCAGGGAAGGCCTCCGCCAGGCCAGTGACGGAACATTCGCCGAATACTACGAACCGTTCACCGGGGAACCGCTGGGAAGCATGCAGCAGTCGTGGACCGCGGCTGCGGTGCTCGACTGGTTGGGGTGAACGTTACTCGGCAATGCGCTCAAGCGGGGCAAGACCCTTGGCCAGCGCGTCGAGTTCGTCCACGCTGAGCTTGCTCAGCAGGGCCGCGAGGTGAGCCTGCCTGGAGGCCAACGCTTCCTGGTGCTGGGCATGTCCATCGGGGGTGATGTTCACCAGGACTGCGCGCAGATCGGACGGATCGCGGGAGCGTTTGACCAGCCCCAGCTTTTCGAGCCGCCGGATCGCGACCGTAGTGGTGGGTGTGCGGACCCGCTCGCGAGCGGCCAGGTCGGTCATCCGAATCGGCCCCTCATCGAGCAGTGTCAGCAGAATGGACAGCTGGGCCAGGGTGAGGTCGCCCGAGGTAGAGGTCCGGCCGGTGTGGCGCAGCACGGACAACACTTTGGAAAGCACGCGCTGCAGTTCGCCTGCCAGCTCGCGGACTCGCGGCTCCGTGTCCACCATAATTCGACAGTCTAACCTGTTTTAGCCAGCCAAGCTCAGTGCCGGACAGGGATGCCGGGTCGCGAGGTAAACCGACCGGCTCGGCTCACACGGAGCGCAACGCGGGCAAGACGCCGCGGCGCACCAACTCCGAGAGCAGGATCCTCGCCATTATCTCCGAGCGCTGTATACATGCTGCCCGCGCCGGCTCCGGTTCACCAGCTTGGATCGCTGTCAACTCGGCTTCGTAGGACGGCAGCAGAGCGTCATGGTGTTGGAGGTACTTGGCCCAGAAGGCCGGAGGGACCAAGGTCTGCGACGAGGCGATCGCGGCCCCCAGCCGCGGTCCGGCGTACTTGGTGTTGATGATGGAGCGGAAGTGCCGCGCATGTTCGTCGAACCGTTCTACGTAGGCGCCCCGGTGATATTGAGTCGATAGGATCCCGTCGTGTTCGAGCTGAATCACGGCCTCTTGAATCGGCACGCGACTAAGTCCGAGTTCTTGGGCGATCTCGTTGCGGTCCAGCCGATCTCCTGACCGAAGCTTTCCGGTCAGGACCATATTGACCACGTGTGAGACGACGAGGTCTTTCTCTTTGATCCCATACTTCTTGGGCATGGCGGCGCCAGTCTCTCACGCTGCCTGCGACGTTGGAGCTGTTCGGTCAGTTCAGTCGCCTAGAATCCTGCGCAAGAGATCAGTCAGCACCCGGGGCTGATCACTCTGCACCGAGTGCCCGGCGTTCTCGACGGTATGCACCCGTTGGCATCCGGGGGCGAGACGCGCGAACTCGGCCGCGTCCTCGGCGTTGACGAAGAAGGAGTTGGCACCACGGATCAGTGTGGTGGGGGTGGTGAGCCGGGGCACGTCGTCCCACAGGCCGGCGAAACCCTCGCCCTTGCGGATGGAGTCGTATCGCCACGTCCAAGTGCCGCCTTCGAGACGCTTCGCGTTGTGGAAAACGCCACGCCGCAACGATTCTCGATCCCGGTGAGGTGCGGCGGCTGCCGTCACATCGAGCATCGCTTCGAATGTCGGGAAGGTTCGCTCACCCTGCGCCAGGGCGACAGTGCCCTTCTGCGCCTCGGTCATCTCAGTGTGCCGTTCGGGTGCTGAGGGGGTGACGTCGATGAGCACGAGCCGGCGGACCAGGGCGGGCGTGGCTACCGCGAGCCGAAGCGCGGTCAGCCCGCCCAACGACATCCCGACGACGAGTTCAGCGTCGCGGGCGAGTTCTCGAATTACCGGTTCAACGGCGATGGCGTTGAGCTTGGGTCCGTAGTCGCCGTCCTCGCGCCACGCCGAGCGCCCATGGCCGGGCAGGTCCACCGCCAAGGCCGGAACGCCGAGCCCGACGATCACGGTGTCCCACGTGTGCGCGTTCTGACCGCCGCCGTGCAAGAACACCACTCGCGGTGGGTTGTCGCCGAACTTCAGCGCGCTGACCGGACCCGAGTCGACCCGCGTCACGCTTGGCAGCGTTCCGAAGATTCCGGCCTGGCGGGCGTTGTCGTGGAGGAAGTCGAACTCGGACATGCGCGCCAATTCGTCATCGCTGTCGACCACGGTTCGACCCTACGCATCGCCGGCACCCAGGGGTGATCGACGGACCAGCGTGACACCGACGGTTCGCAACCAAGCACCGGCGGAACCGGCCATTGCGCACTGCAGTGCCCCTGGGCCTTCGATGATGTTCCAGGGGGCGCGGACCCGGCCTCCTGGGCCTGCTCGGCGCGAGAGTTATCTACTAGCCCTCGATGAAGTCGGTGAGCTGAGCGCGGGCGACATCGTCGGGCAACTGCTCCGGCGGGCTCTTCATGAGGTACGCCGAGGCGGCGACGACGGGCCCGCCGACACCGCGATCCTTGGCGATCTTCGCGGCGCGCACCGCGTCGATGATGACCCCGGCGGAGTTGGGAGAGTCCCACACCTCAAGCTTGTACTCCAGGTTGAGCGGCACGTCACCAAAGGCACGCCCCTCCAGCCGGACGTAGGCCCACTTGCGGTCGTCGAGCCAGCCGACGTGATCTGACGGACCGATGTGTACGTCCTTGGTGTTGAACTCGCGTTGCAGATTGGAGGTGACGGCCTGGGTCTTGGAGATCTTCTTGGACTCCAGGCGCGAACGCTCGAGCATGTTGAGGAAGTCCATGTTGCCCCCGACGTTGAGCTGCATGGTGCGGTCGAGCTGCACGCCGCGATCCTCGAACAGCTTCGCCATTACGCGGTGGGTGATCGTGGCGCCGACCTGGCTCTTGATGTCGTCGCCGACGATCGGCACTCCGGCGTCCTTGAACTTCTTGGCCCATACCGGGTCCGAAGCGATGAATACCGGCAGCGCGTTGACGAACGCAACGCCGGCGTCGATGGCGCACTGGGCGTAGAACTTGTCGGCCTCTTCGGAACCTACCGGTAGGTAGGAAACCAGCACGTCGACCTCGGCGTCCTTGAGGGCCTTGACGACGTCAGTGGGCCGGACATCGGAGATCTCGATGGTCTCGGCGTAGTACTTACCGATGCCGTCCAGCGTCGGCCCGCGTTGCACGACGACATCGGTGGGTGGGACGTCCGCGATCTTGATGGTGTTGTTCTCCGAGGCGAAGATGGCCTCGGATAGGTCGAAACCCACCTTCTTGGCGTCCACGTCGAACGCGGCGACGAACTTGACGTCGCGCACGTGGTACCCGCCTAGCTTGACGTGCATCAGGCCGGGAACGGTGGCGCTCTCGTCGGCGTCCTTGTAGTACTGCACGCCCTGCACGAGCGAGGAAGCGCAGTTGCCCACGCCGACGATCGCGACCCTGACGTCGTTGCTTGCGGTCATGACGTTGTCTCCTCTTGTCCTACTCCGGCGTTTTCTGTAACTGGGAAGTAATGCTGGTACGTGCCCAGCGCTGCATTGGTCGATGGGTTCACGTTTGATCCGCTCGCTCCTGCGCGGATTTTTCTGCCGCTATCAGCTCGTTGAGCCATGTGACTTCCCGCTCACTGGACTCCAGTCCGAGCTGGTGGAGTTGGCGGGTGTACCGGTCGAACGAGTTACTTGCGCGTGCCACGGCTTCACGCAGGCCTTCGCGGCGTTCCTCCACCTGGCGGCGACGTCCCTCGAGGATCCGCATCCGCGCCTCGGCCGGCGTGCGATTGAAGAAGGCGAGGTGGACTCCGAACCCGTCGTCGGAGAAGTTTTGCGGCCCGGTGTCAGCGACCAGCTCGGTGAAGCGCTGCTGACCAGCCTCAGTGAGTTGGTACACGCGGCGAGCGCGACGGACCTTGACGGTGCCTTCGGGGGCGGCGTCCTCAACGATGAGACCCTCGGTCTGCATGCGGCGCAACGCCGGGTATAACGATCCGTAGGAAAATGCCCGAAACGCGCCGAGGAGGCCGGTCAGCCGTTTCCGCAGCTCGTAGCCGTGCATGGGGGATTCCAGGAGTAGGCCCAGAACAGCCAGTTCGAGAATTGGGGCCACCTCCTCGCACAATCAGGCCGCCGCTACGACGGTTCAACACCTCGGGCAATAGTATCGCGCCGATATATTAAACGCCACATCGGTACCCGGTCAGCACCGGGGCGCCGCCAGCGGCGCCCGCATACCGCAGCGCTGCGGCCGCAGCTGTTTGGGTACGGCTTCTGCCTGCTTGATCGGTCGGAGCTCAGACGGATCCGCCTGAGTTCAGCCCCATAGTTCAGCCGATAGTTCAGCCGATATGGCCTTCGCCACACCCACCGGAGCTCACTGCAGACGTCGACCGCCAGCTCGATCGGGCCGAAAGCGATACCCGAAACCACGACGACAATCGCAGGGGTTCGACTGGCGGCGGAGCAGGCTGGGCTTGATGCCGACCCGTCGGCTGGGCGGCGGGACCGCCAGTCGCGCCTCGGCAGTGGCCGTACCGACGTACTCTGGTTCCCGTGCGATTCCAGCGACAGGTGGTTGACTACGCCTTGCGGCGCCGGTCTCTGCTGGCCGAGGTTTACTCGGGGCGGACCGGCGTCTCAGAGGTTTGTGACGCCAACCCGTACCTGTTGCGGGCTGCGAAGTACCACGGCAAACCCAGCACGGTGATGTGCCCGATCTGCCGCAAGGAACAGCTGACATTGGTGTCTTGGGTGTTCGGCGATCAACTCGGCGCCGTGTCAGGGTCCGCGCGTACCGCTGAGGAGCTGGTCCTGCTGGCGACCCGCTACGACGAATTTTCTGTGCACGTGGTGGAGGTGTGCCGCACTTGCAGTTGGAATCACCTAGTCAAGTCGTACAAACTCGGCGCGCTACAGCCCCCCACGGGCTCACCCGCCCCACGACGTACTCAGACGGCGCGCGGTCGTGCGCGCACCGCCAGTGAATAGCGAGGGGCGCGATCGGTCAGCCGATGACACCCTGGAGGGCCAGATGACTGACGACGTGAGCCCAGGACCTTCCCATCGTGCCGACGGTCCACCACGCCGGCCGGCCGCTGGCGGCGCGCATCGAAAGGATGCTCAGAGTCCCCCGTCTTCGGCAACCCCTGATGCACCCGACGACCGGCTGACCGCAGTCTTGCCTCCGGTGCGGGCAGTGAAGCCGGAGGATCTGAATGATCCGGTCGATGCGGTTAAGCGAGCGCTCGACGGCACCCCACCCAAGCAGCCCCCGCCGCCGAGCCCACCTACAGGTGGCGGTGGACCGACCGGGGGTCCCCCCGGTGGGGACCCGAGCCCATGGCAACAGGTCAACTGGAAGTGGGTGCGCCGCGGCCTTTACGCGATGGTGGTCGCGCTGATCGTCCTGCCGGCGCTCACCTTCGGCATGGCCTACATGATTGTCGAGGTGCCCAAGCCCGGTGATATTCGCACGGCGCAGGTCTCGACAATCCTCGCCAGCGACGGCTCTGAGCTGTCGAAAATCGTTCCGCCCGAAGGTAACCGGATTGACGTCGATATCGACCAGATTCCGGTGCACGTACGTGACGCGGTAATGGCCGCTGAGGACAGGGATTTCTATTCGAACCCCGGCTTCTCCCTCTCGGGGTTCATCCGTGCAGCGAAGAACAATCTCTTCGGTGGGGACCTGCAGGGTGGATCGACGATCACCCAGCAGTACGTCAAGAACGCGTTGGTGGGCGATGCCAGGTCCGGGATCGGCGGAATGATTCGCAAGGCCAAGGAATTGGTGATCTCGACCAAGATGTCCGGCGAATGGTCCAAGGACCAAGTGCTGCAGTCTTATCTGAACATCATCTATTTCGGCCGCGGTGCCTACGGTGTAGCGGCTGCGTCCCGGGCCTACTTCGACAAGCCTGTCGAGAAACTCGACGTCGCTGAGGGCGCGCTGCTCGCAGCGCTCATCCAACGTCCCTCGGTGCTTGATCCGGCCGTCAACCCGGATGCGTCGAAAGCGCGATGGAACTGGGTGCTAGACGGGATGGTGGAGATCGGGGCGTTGTCGCCGACC
Organism: Mycobacterium sp.; assembly: GCA_049608285.1. Classification (GTDB taxonomy): domain Bacteria; phylum Actinomycetota; class Actinomycetes; order Mycobacteriales; family Mycobacteriaceae; genus Mycobacterium. The sequence goes on from JBMYXJ010000003.1 coordinate 11,112, forward strand.
GACCGCGCCGCGCAGGTATTCCCGTCGACTATGCCGCCGGATCTGGCCAGTACGAGAAACCAGACGACCGGGCCCAACGGTCTGATCGAGCGGCAGGTGATCAACGAGCTGCTCGAGATCTTCAACATCAGCGAGCAGACACTTAATACCGAAGGCCTGCAGATCACCACGACGATCGATTCGCAGGCGCAGTCCGCTGCAGTGGATGCGGTCGAGACCTACCTCGACGGCCAGGACCCTGACATGCGCGCGGCAGTGGTGTCGATTGACCCGAGGTCTGGCGGGGTCAGGGCCTATTACGGCGGATCGGATGCCACCGGGTTCGATTTTGCGCAGGCCGGGCTGCCCACCGGGTCGGCGTTCAAGGTCTTCGCGCTGATCGCGGCGCTGGAGCAAGGAATGGGCCTGGGTTACCAGGTGGATAGCTCGCCGGTGAACGTGAATGGCATCGAGATTGAGAATGTCGGCGGTGAGAGCTGCGGTACTTGCAACATCGCCGAGGCGTTGAAGATGTCACTGAACACGAGCTACTACCGCTTGATGTTGAAGCTCGCCAATGGGCCGCAGGACGTTGCCGATGCCGCCCACCAGGCTGGTATTGCCGAGAGCTTCCCAGGTGTGGATCACACCCTGTCAGAGGACGGCGAGGGTGGTCCGCCGAACAACGGAGTTGTGTTGGGCCAGTATCAGAGTCGGGTGCTGGATATGGCTTCGGCGTATGCCACGATCGCCGCCTCGGGTAAGTACCACAGTCCGCACTTCGTGCAGAAGGTCGTCAACGCTGAGGGCGAGGTTCTCTTCGACGCCGGCCAGGAGGACCGGAGCGGCGAGCAACGTATCGACAAGGCGGTGGCTGACAACGTCACCGCGGCGATGCAGCCGATCGCCGCGTACTCCAATGGTCACAATCTCGCGGGTGGGCGTGTGTCCGCGTCCAAGACCGGCACCAACCAGCTGGGCGATACGGGTGCCAACCGCGATGCGTGGATGGTTGGCTTCACCCCCTCGCTGTCGACCGCGGTGTGGGTGGGTACTACCGAAGGCACCAAGCCACTTGTGACCCAATGGGGCTCACCGGTGTACGGCGCGGGGCTGCCGGCAGACATCTGGAAAGCCACGATGGATGGGGCTCTTGAGGGGACCGACAACGAGTCGTTCCCCAAGCCGGAGAAAATCGGTGGCTATGCCGGGGTACCTCCGCCCCCGCCTCCGTCGTCCACCGAGCCGCCGCCGCCCTCGGAGACGGTGATTCAGCCAACGTTGGAGATTGCCCCGGGTATCACGATCCCGTGGGGGCCCCCAACCACCGTGCCAGTTGGACCGCCGCCGCCTCCCGGTGCGCCGCCGCCGGCTGAGGGGGTTCCGGGCGCGCCGCCACCGCCCGCGCCGCCACCTGGGGCGCCGCCGCCGGGAGAGCCGCCGCCCGCCGGACCGCCACCGGGTCCCCTTCCGCCCCCGTGACGGAACCGGGCCAGGTGTCGCCGGCCGCGCCGGCAGCCCGGCAATCACCGGTTCGGTTGGCCGATGACCTGCGAAGCCTGGACGGCCGCGATATGCCCAGCCGCACCGACACCATCGGCGCTGCACTTTCAGGAACCATTGGCGGCCCGGTCGGTCGGCACGCGCTGATCGGCCGTTCCCGGTTCCTGACCCCGCTGCGAGTCATGCTGCTCATCGCGCTGGTGTTCTTGGCGCTCGGCTATTCGACGAAGGCTGCGTGTCTGCAGACCACCGGCAGCGGTGGGGCCGATCAGCGGGTGGGCAACTGGGAGAACCAGCGCGCCTATTTCCAGTTGTGCTACTCGGATACGGTGCCCCTGTACACCGCAGAGTTGTTGAACCTGGGCAGGTTTCCGTACAAGTCCAGCTGGGTCGAGACTGACGCCGAGGGTAAGCCGCGTGTTCAATTCGACGGTAGCCCGGCTGTGCGCTACATGGAGTACCCGGTCTTGACGGGCATTTACCAGTATCTCGCGATGTCGCTGGCCAAGACCTATACGGCGTTGACGAAGTTGGCGACCGTGCCAATCGTCGCCGAAGTGGTGATGTTCTTCAACATCGCCGCGTTCGGTCTCGCCTTGGCATGGCTGATCACGTTGTGGGCGACCGCGATGCTGGCCGGGCCGCAGCGCATCTGGGATGCGGCATTGGTCGCTGGGTCACCGATCGTGATATTCCAGATCTTTACCAACTTCGATGCGCTGGCAACAGCTTTCGCGGCCGGCGCTTTGCTGGCGTGGGCACGGCGAAGACCTGTGCTGGCAGGCGCACTCATCGGCCTTGGGGTGGCGGCAAAGCTCTACCCGTTGCTCTTGCTGATCCCGTTGGCCATCTTGGCCGTCCGTACGGGACGCCTGCGCGAAGTCGGCCGAACAGCGCTGGCGGCAGTGGCGACCTGGCTGGTGGTGAACCTGCCGGTGATGGTGTTGTTTCCCCGGGGCTGGTCGGAGTTCTTTCGGCTCAACACCAGACGCGGCGACGATATGGACTCGGTCTACAACGTCATGAAGTCGTTCACCGGCTGGCGCGGCTTCGACCCGGACCTAGGTTTCTGGGAGCCCCCGATCGTGCTGAACATATTCAGCGCGACGTTGTTCGCTGCCTGTTGCGTCGCCATCGGATACATCGCACTAACGGCAGCGCGGCGCCCGCGGGTGGCGCAGGTAGCGTTCCTGGTGGTCGCGGCGTTCCTGCTGACCAACAAGGTGTGGAGTCCGCAGTTCTCGTTGTGGCTGGTACCGCTGGCCGTGCTGGCATTGCCGCAACGGCGAATCCTGCTGGCCTGGATGACGATCGATATGCTGGTCTGGGTTCCGCGGATGCTTTATCTGTTCGGCGAACAGAACATGGGGCTGCCCGAGCAGTGGTTCACCGCGACCGTGTTGCTGCGTGACTTCGCAGTGATTACGTTGTGCGCGTTGGTTATCCGCCAGATCTACCACCCCGAGCTGGACTTGGTACGGCGCGACAACGCCGATGATCCTGCAGGCGGGGTGTTCGCTCACGCGCCTGATTCGCCCCCATCCTGGTTGCCGGACTGGTTGCAGCCGCGCCCCACCCGGAGGGCGAGGTCGACGCGGTTGGCCACGGCCGCCGAACAGCCTCCCGAGGGTGCCCGTGCAGGGCTGGATTTCCCAGATCAGCGCCGGTTCCGGTAGCCTGGCCCGGTTGCCGACGCAGGCGACCCTCCTGCCACGGATATTCCGTGGCCGCACACGACCATAGGAGGTGATGGGTTACTTATGCGTCCATACGAAATCATGGTCATTCTCGACCCGACGCTCGACGAGCGCACCGTTGCTCCGTCCCTTGAGACGTTCCTCAACGTGATCCGCAAGGATGGCGGCAGTGTTGACAAAGTTGACATCTGGGGACGCCGTCGGCTGGCCTACGAGATCGCCAAACACGCCGAGGGCATCTACGCCATCGTCGACGTCAAGGCGGAACCCGCGACAGTGTCCGAGCTTGACCGACAGCTCAATCTGAACGAGTCCGTACTGCGCACCAAGGTCATGCGCACCGACAAGCACTAGTGCAGCGGCGACGAAGGTGGCCCGCCGCCGAGCTCGGCAGGTCAGTCTGAGTAAGTCGCTTGAGGGCGTGTACACGTCAGACCACTTCCGTAGGCTCACCCGCGACGGCTGCCCAACGCGTACAGAGCCGATAACACATTCAGGAGGACCCCGTGGCTGGTGACACCATCATCACGGTCATTGGAAATTTGACCGCTGACCC
>JBMYXJ010000003.1:14888-20699 GCA_049608285.1 Mycobacterium sp.
TTCACACCGTCGGGTGCGGCCGTCGCGAACTTCACGATCGCGTCGACGCCCCGAATGTTCGACCGTCAGACCAATGAGTGGAAAGACGGCGAGGCGCTGTTTCTCCGCTGCAGCATTTGGCGAGAGGCCGCCGAGAACGTGGCCGAGAGCCTCGTTCGTGGATCGAGGGTGATCGCCAGCGGCCGCCTCAAGCAGCGTTCGTTCGAGACCCGTGAGGGTGAGAAGCGCACCGTCGTGGAACTCGAGGTCGACGAGATCGGCCCGTCGCTGAAGTACGCGACGGCCAAGGTCAACAAGGCCAGCCGAAGCGGCGGCGGTGGCGGCGGATTCGGCGGTGGCGGGGGCGCCAGCTCTCGACCCGCCGAGCAGCCCAAGGAGGACCCGTGGGGCAGTGCGCCCGCTTCGGGGTCGTTCGGCGGCGCCAACGATGAACCACCCTTCTGATCAGTCCCAACACAATCAGTGATCTGTAGAAAGAGATAGACACATGGCGAAGGCCACCAAGCGTCGTCCGGCTCCAGAGAAGCCGGTCAAGACCCGTAAGTGCGTGTTCTGCTCCAAGAAGGGCAAGGGCACGCTCATCGACTACAAGGACACCCAGCTGCTGCGCACCTACATCAGCGAGCGTGGGAAAATCCGTGCTCGCCGGGTGACCGGCAATTGCGTCCAGCATCAGCGCGACATCGCGATCGCGGTGAAAAATGCCCGCGAGGTCGCGTTACTGCCGTTTACCTCGGCGACGCGGTAAGCAGCGAGAAGCCAGACAGGACGAAGACATGAAACTGATTCTGACCACCGAGGTCGAAAACCTCGGCTCGGCCGGGGATGCGGTCGAAGTTAAGGACGGCTACGGTCGCAACTACCTACTGCCACGCGGGTTCGCGATTGTGGCCACCCGTGGTGCACAACGTCAGGCTGACGCGATTCGTCGGTCCCAGGAGCTCAAAAGCGTCAAGAGCCTTGACCACGCCAACGAGCTGAAGGCGGCCATCGAGGCATTGGGCGCGATTGAGCTTGCGGTGAAGGCGGCCCCAGACTCGGGCAAGCTGTTCGGTTCGGTGACCGCAGCCAACGTCGTCGCGGCAATCAAGAAGGCCGGCGGACCCAACCTCGACAAGCGGACCGTGAGCCTGCCCAAGGCTCACATCAAGGCGTTGGGCACGCACCCCATCGCAGTCCGGCTGCACCAGAATGTCGACGCTTCGGTGTCGCTGAATGTAGTGGCCAGCTAGGGGCGCCAGCGAGACCAGCTTTGTGAAAGCTGGGTGAGGGCCAGCGCTGGTCTTCACCCAGCTGTGCTGTCTGAACGGGCGAACTTTTCGGCCCGCTCGAGTTGCAGCGAACCCACTCTGCTATTAACCTGCGCGTCGCCCCGGCGAAACGCAACACGCCCAAACAGGAAACCAACGCGACACGCCGCCGAACTTTCCATCCACAGACATTCCGATTGTCTATGGTGCGCCTATCTGCGCAAATACGGAATCTGACACCCTCGGTACACAGGTTTTCCCCAGCGGCCCAACATGGCCCACCTGAATTGTCCACACTCGATCCACAAGTCCATCAACAGGGCCAACTTGCGTACCTCCCAGCAACGTCTAGCGTGAGCCGTCGCGGGGAGTGTGCGGTCCCCGAGCGGGGGTTTGTCGGGGCTTGAGTTTAGGGTCGCAGTATGCCGCAAGTCGAATGTACGTTCGATGGCGAATTTGAGGGGTGGGCTCTGCGTGGCAGTCGTAGATGACTTGGGTCGTGCTGGAGGCTCGTCGCAAGAAAGCGCTCCCCCAAGCGAGGATTTCGGTCGTCAACCCCCGCAGGATCCCGCCGCCGAACAAGGGGTACTGGGCGGAATGCTGCTGAGCAAGGACGCGATCGCCGACGTACTCGAGAGGCTGCGTCCGGGTGACTTCTACCGTCCCGCGAACCAGAACGTCTATGACGCGATCCTGGACCTCTACGGTCGCGGCGAGCCCGCCGATGCCGTCACCGTCGCTGCGGAGTTGGACCGCCGCGGGCTGCTGCGCAGGGTTGGCGGAGCGCCCTACCTTCACACGCTCATCTCGACGGTACCGACAGCGGCGAATGCGGGTTACTACGCCACCATCGTCTCGGAGAAAGCGCTGCTGCGTCGCCTGGTAGAAGCGGGCACCCGGGTTGTGCAGTATGGCTACGCAGGGGCCGAAGGCGCCGATGTCAACGAGGTGGTCGACCGCGCGCAGGCCGAGATGTACGACGTCACTGATCGCCAGACGTCCGAGGATTTCGTCGCGTTGGAGTCCCTGCTCCAACCGACGATGGACGAGATCGATGCAATCGCCTCGCAGGGTGGCATCTCACGCGGTGTACCCACCGGATTCGTCGAACTTGACGAGCTGACTAACGGCCTGCACCCAGGGCAGATGATCGTGATCGCCGCCAGGCCTGGTATGGGCAAAGCGCTGGCCTTGGACACGCCGCTGCCGACCCCGACCGGTTGGACGACGATGGCTGAGGTCGCGGTCGGAGATCTTCTGATCGCTGCCGATGGGCGACCCACCCGCGTGGTGGCCGCCACCGAGGTGATGTTGGGGCGGCCTTGCTATGAGATCGAGTTCGCTGACGGCACGGTCGTTGTCGCCGACGCCCAGCACCAATGGTTGACAGAGACACAAGTATCGCGGCAGTCCGCCCAGGCTGCGGCAGCGGGCCATCGCTGCTCGAAGAGTCAACGCACCGGCGCTGCCGTTCGCACGACGCACGAAATCGCCGGCACGTTGCGCTGCGCGGCGGCCGACCGCCGACTGAACCATTCCGTCGTCAACGCCGGAGCCATCCAGACCCCTAACCGGGACCTCGCGGTTCCCCCGTACACCCTCGGTGCGTGGTTGGGCGACGGGCCCACGGATGCTGCCCATCTGCTGTCGGCTGATCCCGAGATTGTCATGCGGATCGAGGGAGAGGGCGTTGTCGCGGGAAAGCCGGAGTCAGCGGGGGGCCGCTTCCAGCTGCTGCTGCCTGACTCGTGCGTGACGTCGAGGCGGAGGCGCGACACCTTGCAGGGGCGTCTGGGTGCCATCGGTGTCCTCGGCGGCAAGCACATCCCCGCTGACTACCTCAGAGCATCGGAAGCCCAGCGACGCGCTCTGTTGGCCGGGCTGCTCGATACCGGCGCCACGATCACCGCCAGCGGGTCGGTTCAGTTGTCGGTGACAGAACCACGCTTGGCCGCAGACGTTGCGGAGTTGATCGTCAGCCTCGGGTACTGGTGCCAGACGGCGACCAAGCAAGTAGGCAGTCGCGTCGAAGCAACCGCAACTGGCTACAAACTCGACTTCGCGACCGATGATGCGGTGTTCGGCCTCGAGCGGAAGGCGATCCTGCATAAGGAGCGTCGCGCCGGCCGTACCTCAGCACGCTACGACTCGCGGCTCATCGTAGATGTCCGACCCGTGGAGAGTGTCGCCGTTCGTTGCGTCGAGGTTGACAACGCCGACCACATGTACCTCGCCACCCGATCGATGGTGCCGACGCACAATTCCACCCTGGGGCTGGATTTCATGCGATCCTGCTCGATCAAGAACCATCAATCGAGCGTCTTGTTCTCCCTGGAAATGAGTAAGTCCGAGATCGTGATGCGGCTGCTATCGGCCGAGGCCAAGATCAAGCTCGCCGACATGCGAGCGGGCCGCATGACAGACGATGACTGGACACGCCTGGCGCGCCGCATGAGCGAAATCAGCGAAGCGCCTTTGTATATCGACGATTCACCGAATCTGACGATGATGGAGATACGCGCCAAAGCGCGACGGTTGGCGCAGAAGTCCGATCTTCGGCTCATCGTCATCGACTACCTGCAGCTCATGACCTCGGGCAAAAGGGTCGAATCCAGACAACAGGAAGTTTCCGAGTTTTCCCGGCAGCTAAAGCTTTTGGCCAAAGAGCTCGAAGTCCCGGTGGTTGCCATGAGCCAGCTCAACCGAGGCCCAGAGCAGCGGACCGACAAAAAGCCGATGCTGGCCGACCTTCGTGAATCGGGCGCCATCGAGCAGGATGCGGATATGGTCGTCCTTCTGCACCGGCCGGACGCATTCGAACGTGACGACCCACGCGGCGGTGAAGCCGACCTGATCGTCGCCAAACATCGCAATGGCCCAACGAAGACGGTAACCGTTGCGCACCAACTGCATTTGTCACGGTTTGCCAACATGGCCAAGTAGTCGCTGCTGCACTTCTCCACCAACTCGAACGTAGACAGCCCCGCCGCGAAGTAATAGCGCTGTCCACGTTCGTCCTGGCCGTCAATGCTCCACCAGCCCCCTCCTGTCGCAAAGAGTAGGCCTCGTCGCCAGATTTGAAAACGATTTGTTAGTAATCGCTTTCGGTCGAAACCGACGCGTTCGGCGTGCGGGAAAGGCTCTTCCATTTCAACCAATTCCCAGACAACCTCGAAAGATCAACCATCACTCACCAACCTCGCTTTGGGTATGTCAGTGAACTCGGTGCCAGGGTTGGCATCCTTCGGTTTCAAATTCGAAGGCGGTTTCGGGAATCGTGACAGCCAGTTGCGAAGATGACGATTTGCTGTTCATCGAGACGCCGTTGTCTAGCCTGCTTTGGGTGGTCCATGTGCATACGCCATCGGGATTCGATGGACCTGGGCTGTGGTAAGTGCCGGGCCGGAGGTCTTCGATGCCGACCTGGTAGACACCGTCCCCGGGAATCATGTCGGTGGGTTCGGCGCCGGCCGTTGGGGTGGCGGCGGTGATAGCGGCGCCCGCCACGAGCGTTGGCAAGATCATCAACCTGAACACTCGGTGATGATAGCGGGACCCATTGGGCGGGTCAGCTACCCAGTACCTCTGGGGGCGGGTTTTCATGCTCGCCTTCGTATGCTGAAGTTGAGGTCAACTTCAGATGCCGTCGCCACGCGGCCGGTCAACACTGATCGCTCGCCTGTAGGAAATGACGGGTTCCGTGAGACAAACACCGGGTGCCGCCCGTGAGAAAAATCTCAAACGCACAGCTCAGTGCAGCGCCAAGGTGCAGCCGGGTTTGAGAACCTACAGCAGTGCAGTCGCTTGTAGGTTCTCACGAACCGTGGCGGAACCTCACGACTGATGGCGGAAGGTTGGCTTATCCGCCAAGTCCGTGAGACGCGAGAGTCCTTGAATACCGGCCCCCTAGGTAGCCTAGTAGTTGTGCCAGAGGAAGATTCAGCGGCGTTGCCCGTGGGTTTCCTGAGATTTCACCGGCGGCCATTCATCAACTATCAGTTGAACCGAGCGCATGCGTTGGGATACGCCGACCGCGATGAGCTCGCGGAGGTCGCGGGCGCGATCCAGACTTGCAGCGATTGCGTGGACGGGTTCGACGCGCTATCGAGGCGAGCCGAGCGTGAGGGTCGGTTAAAGAACGCTACGAGCTACCTACGGCTGGCGGAGTTCTTCACGCCCCACCGCTCGCCGCAGAAACTGACTCGCTATCGACAGTATCGCCGATCTTTCGACATCGGCTTCGCCGACACCGGCGTCGTCCGCCTCGAGGTTCCGTACGAAAGCGCCACGCTGCCAACCTATATGCACCCAGCCGCCGGTACCCGGTGCGGTACGGTGCTGTTGCACGGCGGCTTTGACTCGTTAATAGAGGAGTTCTTCGCGATCTCGCAACGCATTGCCGCCGCCGGGTTCGACGTCATCGCCTTCGACGGCCCGGGCCAGGGCGGAGCACGCCGACTCGGTGGCCTCACTTTCGATCACGACTGGGAGAAGCCGGTTCGTGCGGTGCTAGACCGCTTCGGTCTCGAAAGGGCGGCTCTGGTGGGCATCTCCATGGGCG
>JBMYXJ010000004.1:0-20203 GCA_049608285.1 Mycobacterium sp.
CTAGTCGTATGGCGGCCAAGATATTCAATCTGATTCGGCGGGTCGTTCCCGCCACAACGGAGGCGAGCGCCTGGACCGTCAAGGGGCATGATGCGGAGGGACGCGAGGAGTTTGAGGCGGAGGTATTTGCAGGCCTCGGAGTACTCGCGCGCGCGGCGCCGGATGGCGAACCCGAGGCCATCGTCGTCTCGGTGCAGGGGTCGGCCAATCATCCCGTGATTGTCGCCGTGCGTGATCGAGCGACGGAGAGAAAGGTGTTGAAGCATGTGACGCTGAGGGAGGGCGAAACGCTAGTTCACAACGGGCAAATGATTCTTCACTTGCAGGCCGATGGGATTCGAATCGGCCGTGCCGGTGGTACCTTTCGCAGGGTCGCCCTTGAGGGTCATACTCACTTCGTGAACAATCTACCGGTAACCGGCGGCGGCGGCGGGACGGTGTCGGGGAACACTCAGGGTCCCTCACTGATCAGTGACGATCTGGAGGTGTCATGAGCTCATGGAGTCTGATAGATGCCGGCGCGGCACAGCAGGATTTTCGTCTTGACGCCCAGGGTTTTCTTGTGATCGATGACACGCCTGCAACGGAGATGGTGACGGCTTTGCTCGATGAAGAGGGGCGCTACTGGGCGGACCCCGTGCACGGCTCTTCCATCGCCGAGGTGTTGCGTCGCGGAGGCGTTCCCGACGCACCGTTGAGCGTAGCACGCGCAGCAGAGCGCGCGCTTCTTCCAATGCAGCGCGACGAGCAACTCGGCAGCGTTGAGGCGATGGCCACGCTCGATCGAAACTGTGCCGTGGTCCGTGTGGTTGTGGTGGATACGAAGCGCCAGGCACGCATAGAAGTGTCATTGGAGGTGGTCTTGTGACGATTACGCAGTTGGAAAAGTTGGCTGTGGAGCTTGTGCAGGCGGCGTCCAACGCATCAACGTCTACGCGCAATCCGCTCATGCAGTATCTGTTTTCTGTAGCAGCCATGGTCGCGGGGCTCTTTCAGCGATTGGATGTTCTGGCAAGAGATCAGACGCCAAACACTGCGACGGCTGAAGGGGCGGATCGGTGGGGCGCCGCTCTCAAGGTTGAGCGCAAAGGGCCTACGCCTGCATCTAGTTCCTCGGCCGCGGAGTTTCGGGGCGCCCCAGGGTCATCCGTGCCGATCTCAACGGCGATAGCGGTCAGTAATAGCGAGATTACGATGCACACCACTTCTGCCGTTGTGGTGCCATTGGCTGGCGTTGTTCGCATTCCAGTGCAGACGGATCAGGTCGGCGAGACGGCGAACCTCGCCGCGGGGACGGAGATTCGATTCTCAGTGGTACCGGCGGGAATGGAAGAGGTTGGTCAGCTTGCATTGTCGCTTGACAATGCAATTGACACCGAGCCGATCGGAACCTTCCAAGGCCGTGTCTCCGACGCGCTCGCCAATCCGGCGCAGGGCGGGAATTCAGCTGATTTTAAGCGATGGATCGAGGCGGCGCTTCCGGCGTTGCTGGTCGAGGGCTTTCCGCTAGAGTGGCGGAACGGTCGTGGCACCGTCGATGTGGTCGCGCTTCGATTGGATCGTGGACCAGATCGAGTGGTCGCCGACGCAGATCGCGATCAGATGATCTCGTACATCGCTGAGCGCAAATTGACCACGGATGCAGTCCGCGCTCCGTCTGTTGTTCCGGTTATCGTCGATGTCGAGGTGGCTATTCGACCCATCGAAGATCCAGCGTTTCGTTTTGATTTCGGCGATGACGGTGGCCGTGAGATTGCCGGATGGGACCCGACGACCCGCACGTTGACCTTGGGGTCGGCGGCTCCGTCGGGAATGGCTCCTGGCCATCGTGTCTCCGTTCGTTTGCCGGAGGGGCTCTCTCAGGGTGCCACCGGGGCCGAATTTCTGATCGCAACCATTCCTACGGATACAACCGTGGTCATCTTGGATGACCCCGACAATGTTCTGCCAACCCCATTTCCGCCCGGAGCCAGGCTGTTTGCTGGCGGCGCGTTGGTCGAGACAGTGCGGCAAGCGATACTCAATGGGTACCAGATCGGGTGCGAGTCCGACGCCCCGTCCGTGCCGGGCATCAATCAGTTGGGTCCGGCGAATCCCGATACTCGATATGGGTCGTGGCGAGCCGCGATCGAACCGGAGCGACTTGCGTCGGCGGCCCGAGTGCAGGCTGGCGTGGATCAGGCCACCACGATCGCACCCAGTGATGTGATTGTGCCTCTCGACCCCGCAACGCCGGGGCCAACGCTGCCCGATGGGTCCGCGAGCATTGAAGTGCTTGTCGCTGGACAGGTGATTGTGAGGCGCGCGTGACATTGTCACCCACTCCTGGGATGGGCATCCTGTTTGACGACGAGGGTGTTGTGGTCCGCCTCGCGCTCCTGGAACGGGACGAGGCGATCGCTCCTCGCGATGCGGCCGGTGGCATCGGCTCGCTTCTGCCGGCACCGGGCCTCGCCGTGCCATCCGTAGCCGATGGGTTCTTTGGTCGCGCGCGCGTGTTTGACGGTGCGTCGGGACTGCAAGCTGTGGATGTGGGCAATTCAACCTTCTTGCCGCGCAGTGTGTCGATCATGGCCGTGGTGGACTGGGACCGCGCCGGACAGGAGTCGTCCGGGCATCCTGGGATGCTCCTGTCTCGCGGGGATGCTTCAAGCGCTGCCCAGTACCGTATGTTTGGCCTGACCTTCTCTGTCAGCGGCCTGAGTAATGTCGGAATTCAACTGGAGTGGCAGGATGCATCCGGTGCGATTGTTGCGCCCGCGTCCGGGATGTACGCCTACCGCCCCGGTTGGCAGCTCGTCACCGCTGTTCGTGAATTTGTCGGGCCTGATCGCGTGCTCGTCCGGTTTTTCCACGGCGTTGATTTGGTTGGAGAGTCCGAGGTTATCGCGCCCGATATTGGGCGTGTTGGCGGCGGCCTCACGAGCGAGCCTACATTTATTCTCGGCGCCGCAGGTGACGGCCTTGGCGGCTTCGAGCGGCAGTTCGTTGGTCGGTGTGATCAAGTCGTGGTTTTCGATCGTGCCCTGCAGGCGGCCGAAGTGCGACTGCTGGCGCAGCAGCTTACTGAGCGTCAAGCGCTCTTTTCAGCCTTGTTCCGTGGAAACATGCCCCCTCGGCGCGGTCGCGCAGGTGCCATTCGCTTCGGTCAGGGGGACCTCTCGACGCGGATCGGCGCGATGTCTGCTCAGCTGGTTGGCTTGGCTGAGCAATCCGCTGATCGAGTCGAGCGCGCCGCCCTGCCTTCGTCCGCCACCGGTCAATTCCTGCGGTCGTGGGAGCGCGCCTTGCGCCAGCCGTTTGCTGACCTCCTGTCGATCGAGGAGCGTCAGGCGCGCGCTTCTGCGGCGCTACGTGGCGATCTGGACATGACAGATACCGGGATGCGCCTCGGCGTCGCCGATCTTCTTGGCGTTGATCCCGTCGAGTTGGAAGTCATCACCCTCACAAACCTGGTTGAGGAACAATTTGCTCAGTTGCCGGACGAGGGGACGTGGCGGCAAGTTGGGGTTCCCGGCGCCCTGGCTGCTGGTGGCGGCGAGATGCAGATCTCTCTTTCTGTGGGTGATGTGCTCACGGTCGGCGCGGTCTCTGACGGTGCAACGGGGCTCCGAGGCGCCCTGTCGAGCGATGAGGGCTCGATCGTTCTTGTCGAAGTTCGACAGATCGGCGTCGAGGCCGACATTGGCATTCTTTTCTACGCAGGGCCTGATCTCGTGCAACTTGCGGTGCACGAGCTCGGTGGTCCACGTGTTCGATTCCGTGTTCGTCGAAACGCAGCCGTTGGTGCCTGGCAGGATTTTGGCCCAGTGACGCTTCCGGTCTGGGTTCGCGGTGTTATTCGTCGCGACGACAGCAGTCGTACGGTGTCGCTGTCCGTATCGTCATCCGGTCCTCTCGACGGCTTTTCTGACGTTGGCGAAGAGGTGTTTGCTCGGGCGATCGACTGGGTGACATGTGGCGTGACGGATGACAGTCCACTTGGCCTGTCTGCCGACATGGTCTTTCGGGCGGGTCCCGTCCAGCTCTGGACCCCGGCCGGTCACCGTCCGTTTTTTACCTACCTCTTTAGAGACCCGGCGATTGGTGGCCCCTTTAATCTCCTCGCCGCGAATTCGCAGCTTCAGCGGCAACGGGCTGCGCGAGATGCGGCTGGGTGCGGAACGAAGCGTTTCCTTGAGGCGGGCGACCCGGATCATGGATGCGCTCAGGTTCCGATGATCGGAGGTGCATCGCCAGCCTTCGATCCCGTTGCGGTGCTTGAGGATGCCACCGGACTGATCGCCGACTATGCGCTTCACGGGAAGTTGCTCGCACAGAAGACTGGCGATCTCTGGGTCGCCAGCCCTCCAATCCTAGTGGATGTCTGGGGAGACGTCGCGTTGGCGTCCGGTAACGGTCTCACGGGGCACTCTTTCGATACCGCTGATGGCGCGGTAGGCTACGTCGGCGCTCCAGGCACGGACATCTCCGAGCTTGATAATTCTCGGAGCCATCTGCTAATTGTGGCGTTTCGGACTATCTTTGGTGCGCCGCCCGCTGCGCGTTGCCTCTTTGGAAAGCGTCTCATGGGTGGCGGTGATAACGGATGGGAGATTGTTCTCCAGGCGAACGGAGAGGGCTTGTTTGCCGTGGATGACGGGGCGACCTCTGCGACGTCTGGTGGTGGCACGATGCTAGGGGATGATCAGGTGCACGTTGTGGGAGCGCTCTTCGATGTTGCTGCGGGCGAAATCGTGTTTGGGACGGAATCGAGCATTTCCGCTCCCGCAGCGATCCCCGGCGACTGTAGTGCCGCCGTGGTCGCAGCTGTGGGCGCCTGCCGCAACCTAGCGGCAGGGGTCAAGACTTATTTTGTCGCTGACGTGTCCGGCCCACAGGTTGAGGGCCTCGCCCTGCAGCATTCTCTGGCCGCCATTCACGATCGGCTCACATAGAGGACGTTATTATGTTTCCCGACGATCGACTGAATACATACACCGGAGGCGATCCGGTGGAGCCACAGGATATGAACGAATTGCAAGACGCCACGCGATTCGCGAAGCATGGGCGCACCTTCACTTATTTTAGCCCGCGCCAAATGCGAGGCGATGCCGGGTGGGTCTATGAGGACAACGGCAGCTTCTGGGATCGCGGGTGGGTGGCGCCCGTCGGCGGAGGGGCTCTCATCCACGATCCTCCGATGCGCCCGTCTTCGACGATTCTGCGAGTGGTGGCGTGGTGGAGTCTGGAGGGGTTCAGCATTCCGTCAGGTGATCCTGGCGACGATCTGTTTGTGGCGATTCGCTTGATCGACCCGTTTCTCGGCATTACGACCGACAGTCGGGTGTCACTGCTTTTTGGCGAGGCTGGTCCACTTCCGCCAAATGTTGAGGCTGGGCCAACTCGGATTCGATTCAGTTTCGATTTCGAGAACGAGGCGGGCTCGTCTGGGTCTGGTCCGGTCACAGTCCCCCCGAATCAGTTTGCGCGCCTGCAGTTCAACTGCGGTATTCGTGGCCGTCGCTTCGATGGCTATGCGCTGGAATGGCGAAAGGTGGTCTAGGTGTACATTCAGGACAATCAGCGAGTCGTTGAGTTTGGTACTGGCGTTCCGTCCGGCGAGCCGGTCGCCGAGGCGGTGCTGGCCTGTCGCAATGCAGACGAGTACCGCGTCAGGCTTCTGGCTGGAGACGTTGAGGACATGATCGTCAGCGCAGCGGACGCCGACGGTCAGCGCGTTCAGCTGTGGGCCTTCGTGCGCGACCGCTGGCAACTTTTGGAGCGCGGTGTGATTCTTCAGGATCTCGCGGTCCCGGCGCAATACGGCGAGGTTCTGCGTATCCTGGCGGACGAGGCGGCGCGCGCGCTGTATCTCCAGGTCCCCCTCGGCGTGACGGGCGCAGGTGCCGCTGTCAACGTGGACACGGTGCAGAGAGAGCCGGGATGAGCGGATTTTTGCCTGTCGAGGCGCTTGCCCAACGGACGGCGCTGGAGTCGCGCAGACAGCGTCAGTATGTCTTCCATGGGCTGATGCCGCCTGTTGAGACGATCGTCCCAAGCGGCACCGCGTGGTCGCAGCTTGCGATTGCGCCGGGCGTGATTCAGCCTGCGATGCAAGCTTCGCTGCAGGGGGCCTTTTCGGTGGCTCCTGGCGGGCTGAGTGTGCCCTTGCTTGCACGATGGAGTGTCGCGGTGGCGGTTGGCATAACGGACGCGGACGGGGGATCTGCGCGCGTTGAAGTCGAGCTCCGCGCAGGCGGCCAGCAGCTCACGGCCCCTGCGTGCCGCCTGTTTCTTGTGAACAATGCCGCCGATCCCAATAACGGAAGCATCCCAGCAATCGTTCAAACGAGCGGCGAGCTGCAGCTGTGGTGTCGTCACGACCGAGGTGGCGCGCGAACGATTGTCGTTCAAAACCAGCAGTGGCACGTTACATTTCTGGACAACGCCAAGTAGGAGCCCGAAAATGCATCACGACGATCTACCGCCACCCGATCCACCGCCACCCCCGCCCCCTCCTCGGGCGGTGACTGCCAGCGGTGCATTTGCTGTTCCTCCAGTCCCAACGCCATTTGAGCAGCAGCTCGCCTTGCTGCTGGCGCAAATGGCAGAGACGCAGGCAGCAGTCGCAGCGCAGACGCAGACCCATGCACAAGAGGATAAGGGCGGTCTGGCCCGAACGCTCGAAAATCCGCTCGTGCGCCTCATGGTCGGTATCTGCATGACGCTGGTCGCTGCGTACGTGTCCGTTCAGGTGACGCGGATCGATGGGCAGCTCAGCGCACTGCAGGCCAAGGCGACCATCCAGGATCGGCGCATCAAAGAGCTTGAGATGTTCCGGGCGGCGCATGAAGCCTCGCACCGTGAGCGTGAGGCGGCCGGTCGAGATCGGCTTCGTCGCTGGGATGCCGCAATCCAGAAGTACGAGGGTGAGCGGCGCTCGCTTATTGAGGAGTGGCGCGCAAAGCAGCGCACGGATCAGTGAGATCGCCTAAATCGGCGCTGATTTAGGTAGAGCTGGATCAGCTCGCTTAT
Source organism: Mycobacterium sp. (assembly GCA_049608285.1). GTDB lineage: Bacteria > Actinomycetota > Actinomycetes > Mycobacteriales > Mycobacteriaceae > Mycobacterium. The sequence goes on from JBMYXJ010000004.1 coordinate 7,018, forward strand.
GGCGACAGTGGTGTCGGCCCAAGATTGTCCTGCAGGCGAGCGCGCAGCGCATCCATGCGGGCGGCCACCGACGTGCTCTGTGGGGCCACGATGGCGCCGTCCTCAAGTAAGACGACGTGCGCGTTGGCATCAGGCACCGTCACGGCTCCGTCGAAGCCTCGTGCGACAAACTCGTTATCCTCCTCGCCGTCATAGTGCCAAGAGGGGGCTTCGCGGCGTTCCCTGGCCAAGGCGACCGCGTGCGCGCGGTCGCGTGCCAAAACGATCGTGGAAACAGTGACGGTAGTTTCATGGTTGGGTGGTATCCGGTCAATGGGTTGAGGCAGGGTGACAAAAAGTGGACTAAAATTCGGGGCGTTCGGTAAGCCCTCGAATATGTAAGCGTGCGAAGCGTCGGAGGCTGAAGTGTGGCAACGGGCAGAGGCCATGCCGTTGAGCCAGGCGCTCCCACGACAGCCTTGCGATGTCCAGCGGGGCGGTACGAGTGAAGATCGGGCCGCTGAGGCCCATGCAGACCGTTTCGATGATCCAGGCATCGCAAACGATCAGGATTACGCTACGGCGGCGAAAGTATCGGTTGGCTGTCACCCGCGAGTTTGTCGAAAGCAGGATGGTGGGTGATGGTGCGCGCTGGATCGCGTAGCTGCGCCAGACGCTCAGCACGGTTGATAGTTTGGGTGTTTGGCGATTAAGAATTCGCAGATCGCGGAGCCGCCGCCAGACCATCGAAAGAGCGCGACACCCTTGCCATCGTCATCACTTACTGCGTATTGGGTAAGGTGTTGAGCACGAGGCGTGCATATTTGGAAAAACTCATCTTGAATCCAGATGGTCCCAAGACGACGGCATGCGGGCCACCGAGTGCCCAGGCCTGTGCCGCCGCAGTTGCATTCTATTGAGGAGGACAGCTTCCCGGCGCCGTGGCACTGGTGGCATAGATGTCCAGGGCAATACGGGCAACAGCAAAGCTCTTTCCTCCCCTTGCATTCGCATAAAAAGAACGGTTCGCCATTGCATATGGCGCAAGTCTCAGTCGCTGCTTTGATTGTCGTGCCCGGCTGTGGCAGGCGACGCCAGAGGGTTGATTCTTGCGGCAATGGCCACTTCTTCGGTGGGTCCGGGCAGTTTCGGAGATCGAGGGATCTCTCGGACCAGCGCATACACCTGCCATTGGTGACGTAGGTGCGGCCGTCTGAGCGCCAGACGCCTGCCAGGCGCGGCGCGATATCGTCGGCCGATTCGACGATCTTCTGGAACGCCTCCCTTTCTGTCACGAGAGCCCCTCCAGCCACTCAAGCAAAAGACGATCCGAGTCCACCAGGAAGGCCATCTTGTACATCAGCTCGGGCTCCTCGCCATCGGCGAGGCGAATGCAGGTCGGCTTTCCGGCGCCAACCGCCCAGCCGACTTCGAGGTGTGCGCTCCGTCCGCATGGTGCGAGTAGGACGAACGTGTCGGCCCAGTTCATCGCGTTCCAGTCGTTCGCGAAGCCGGCAAGGGAAAGTGGATGCTGGAGGGCGGCAAGGAATTGAGGGGGGCTCCAAGCCTTCCAGTCGCGATCTATGGACGACCAGCCGAAGCCTTCGCTGGCGACTGCCGTTGGTCCGCCGGTCGCAGGGTTGCGAAAGTCGTAGAACTTCGTGGCCGGCACCGCGGAGCGTTTGAACGACATCCGGCTGTCGCTCGTTGCGCCATGAGGAGGCCAGGTAGACTCGACGGCGTCTTCCTGGTTCGGACCAGTCGGTTTGGCAGTTTAGCCGCTCTACAGCAAATGCCCCTGTCTCAGTCGTTGTGGTTACCGAGTCCCCGTGAAGCGCATCCAGTATCTCCCCTGGGTGTCCCGAGGCGTGGCCTTCGATCGATTGCAGCTCATCCAATATCCGCTCATCGTCTAGGGGGGTTGTTGGCATGAAATCGGACGAGCACCACCGAACAACGCCGGCACGATTGTCATGAGTGACGATCGATGTTGCTTCGTTCATGTGGACGAACGTGATCAGTTTGTTGTTGTCTTTCACTTGTCTTCCTTCCGTTGAGTGAGCGGCGCTCACCGGTTTGCGATGTCTGAGAGCAATTCCCAAAAAGCGGATTGGCGTGGTTGCCGCTGTCGATAGCTGAGGCGAGTGCCGAATAGCTCCCCTTGCCATAGATGCGAGAGGGATGCATCGAAGTCCCCTGCCCAGTCGATTTTGCCGCGGCTGCGACTGCGCAGCCACCTGCTCACCGTCTCCTCGTGGACGCTTGCTGCCTCAGCGATGCGTTTGCTGCTGAATCCCGCCGCCCGAGCATAGCTCGCGACGTCACACCGATGGATCAGTGCCCATTCGCGCGGTCTTACACTCACGCAGCGCCACCAGGCGCGTATTTCGACCAGAGTGCAACGAATCACCCACAAGGGGAATCCGCGCTCCATCATGGCGTCGCACAGGACCGGCTCTGAAGAGCGAACTCCCTTGGCCACTGCGTCACAGAGTGCACGATGTGTCTTGCTGAGCCTTTGAAGCGCAGCGGGTGCCTGGAGGCCTCGCTGGGGTTTCACGAGATGCAGGTTCATGGGGTCTTGCCCGGGCAGGTCAAGGGCGAGCGTTCTCATTTGTCACCTACGTGAACGTCGAGAATCACGACGTTTTTGTGCTGTACCGGGTGGGAGAGTCTTGAAAGACTCTCCATGTCCGGTACGAGTTCTTCCGGCGTATAGAATGCACGCCATTCGTTCGGGCTCATAACGATGGGCTGTTCAGGGGAGATGAGAGCCCCAACTATTTCATTTTTGATTTCAAGGGGCAGATCGCCTGCAGTGGCGAGGAAATCGCGAAACTCTCGGATCTCTTCAAGCGCTTCGATGCGCGGTGCATCAATGTCATTGAGGGACGATTTCAGGCGCGAGATTCGGCGTCGCAGCTTGCCGACGTCATCCTTTGTCTCCTTCAGCCGCGTCAGGAACTTCTGATACTCACCTTCGTCGTCTACCCAAAGGCAAATGTCCTGCCAGCGCTCACGTAGACGCAGAAGCTTTTTCAGCTCCTTCTCTGTGTCCGCGATGTTCGCCTCAATGGCGCCGCGCTGGTTGGGGGCCGTGAATTCCAGCAGCGCTTCTTCCAGGTCATCAAACCGATCAACAATGAGCGTGCGGACGGCATCCCAGAGGACAGCATCGAAGATGCGCATGGCCACTGGCGGGTTCGCGCAGTATTTCTTGCCGTACCGTCGTCGCATCTTGCACATGTAGCGTCCGTGGTCGCGGTGTTGTGGTTGCGGTGTTGACGTGTGCATTGGTGAGCCGCAGAGGCCACAAATCGCGCGCCCCGTCGCCAGCGAGAAGTGCTTGCGTGGCCGTGCCCCTGAAAGGCGTGCGGCGGCATGGCCGGACAGTACCGCCTGAGCCTCTGATTGAATCTCGGCATTCAGGATTGGCGGAACGGGGACGACATGCTGGTTGGTGCGCCACGCGCCGACATACATCGACTTCTTGATAAAGTTTTTGATGTGCTGTGCACACCATGGCGTTCCGCCGTTCTTTCGCCGATGGCCCACGCGTAACTCGCCGCGACGGTTCATATCTTTCGCGATCGCGTTCATCGCCTCGCCATCGACGACACGTTGAACGACCTCGCGAATGAGCGAGGCTTCGTCCTCGCGAATCGAGAACCCATCCTCCTTCGTGAACCGGAGACCGAACGGGTCCGGCCCACTCGGCTTGCGCCCGCGCGCCGCAGCGAGCTCGCGGCCCTTCTGCGTGCGCTCCCCGATCTTTCGACGCTCCTCTCGCGCCATGCTCGCCATCAGCTGGCTGAGCAGGTCACCTTCAAAGCTGTCCAGGTCCATGATCAGCCCGGATCTCGCCTCGGCGACCCGCACACCGGCGCGGTGAAGCTGGCCCAGGATGATGCCGCGCTCCTGCGGGTCGTCGCGGGTAAGTCGATCCAGGGCGAGCACCACCAGTACATCGAAGTCCCCAGCCTTTGCGGCAAGAAGCATCTGGGCCAGGCCCCGGCGCTCCGCCAGTGCGCCGGCACCCGAGACGCTCTCGTCAACGAATGTGGCAACCAAAGGCCAGCCTTGCTTTTCGCAGAAGGTCGGCACCTGGTCGCGCTGCGCGGCGATCGTGTCGCGTTCACGCTGGGCGTTGGTGGAGACGCGCATGTACGCGGCGGCGCGGACGTTCATTTTTGCTCCCTGATCGCGAACGGCTCTGGGCAGTCCACTGATACCGTTCCATTGAACTGATGAAATCGCAGACCTTGAGCGGTGAAGAAGCGCTCAAGTTTGCGCATGAATGGCGCCGAGACTGTCTCGCCGCGTTGTGCGCGGGAAATCTGTGATGCGTGTGTGCCTGTTTGCTCCGCCAGGGCGCGGAGTGAAATTCCGGTCATCGCGATTGCTCCTCGCAACTGTGTACTGGTCATCGTGAATCCTGTGCTGCTGGAAATAAAACACGTTGACAATCAACTTGTCAACACGGTACGTCTAATCACGCACCTTGTGAACTTTGGACTGAACACTGTTGAACATCGGAAGGGCATCTCATGTCAAAAGACCCCGCACTCCGCGAAGCCAGGAGCAACCTTTTTCGCAATCTCATGGGCGAGCTCACCGCGCGCAACGATGAGTATCTCTCCCTCACGATCATGACTATCGAGCGCGTTCTTCAGCTGGATCGGCGTCAGATCAAGGGGATTCTTGAGGATATCGAGGTTCACCTGAGCCAGGAGGCGCCATGATCGACGCACCACCAACCGGAGATGAGCTCGGACGGATGCTGAGCCGACTTTTGCGTAGTCTCGCCACTGTGATTGATGCCGGGGATGGCCCCGCCCTGGTCGAGCTCTTGGACGTTGACGGCGGCCTAGACGACTACGCCCCGGGCGGCGTCACATTCAACCGTCTGGCGGAAGACAATGCATCCGCCGGTCGGTGTGTGTGCGGAGCACGTCGGGGCTCCGAGAATCATCTCGGTCCCCATCCAGATGGAAACTCTGCATAGCCTCGCGCTGCGTCACGGGCATTGAGTGCAATCGGTGGGCACCCCTTCCGGGTCTTACCGATGCGGCCGGAATCGCATCGGTCGCATTGCAGTAGACGCTCGCAAATCTTACAGCTACTCGATCCACAGATGCCGTTGAACTGACGATCTCTGCATGCGCCACCGCGACGAAGCATGAGAAGCCCAAAGCCGTCACAGGTCTTGCAGACGGCGGCCTGCTTCATGAAAACCGCCGCCCCGGCATCAGAGGCCTGCTGGATGAGTGAGCGAATCCATGCCATTTCCGTCGGGCGTGCGTTCGGTCCCGATTCGGCGCCAATTATGATTTGTGCGATGTGTCCTCGGAGAATCCAATCACGCGGGTGGGTGACGATTGGACCGAGAAGCGGCTCTGCTGAAACGAAACGCATACCTCCTGGTAGGGTGGCAAGAATGGGAATCCGCTCATTCCATGCCGCCTGATTCTCTGCGGTGACGCCAATGGCGATGTTGTCAAAGCGCGCGCGCGCTTCCATACGTTTTATGCGTTGCCGCAGATAGGTCGAGATCGACAAGCGTCGTCCCGCGGCCAACTCGAAGGCCTCGGCGAGGCAACCTGCCCAGGTGTCGAAGAACTCCTTCGCGCGCCTCGGTCTCTTCGTCAGGACGAAAAACTGAAGATCACGTCGCATGTTCATGACTGCAAACTGCGCAGCGACCTCAACGAGCGCCAGTCGCTCGTGGAAGGTATCGCTCATGTGGTTCCAGAAGATGCGACGGCCTTTCTTGCCGCCGCCGTACGGAAGACTCAACACGGCTTCGAGCTTCTTCAGGTTGAGCGCAACCCGACCATTGAACTGATAGCGGCGGCGATCGCCCGACATCTTGATGTCAACCAACTCACGGTTTGGCAGAAGCAGTCCAGATGCGTCACAGACGGCTGTAGTCAAGTGCTTGTGGCGCGTACCGCGAAACCTGGCGGCATAGCAATGCTTGCACCCCGTCGAGATGGGTGAACAACCATCGACCACTGAGATGGCCTGATCCGTCCACTCGATGCGGCTCAAGACGGTATGTCCTTGTCATCCAAGGCGAGAGTCTCACTCAGCGCGTCCTTCGAGTAGATGAGCCAGAACGTTCTTGCGTCTTCATGGTCTCGCTTCCAGGAGCGAAGTGTGGCATCGGGAAACAGTTCCAGAAGATGCCGCTCGGCGAACTCATTTCCGCATTTCGGTGGGCCACCGAAGTATGTGTTGAGTGCAGACAGGAGCGCTCGGACATCGGTGGGGCGGTGCAGCTCCTGGTATTCGCGTTGGTCGCACGGCGTGCGTGAATACACTGCGGCTGGGTAGAAGATCTGGACAGGCCCATGTCGCAGCGACCCATCAGGCTCGCAGCCGGATACAGTTCGGACACGTACCAAGCCGCCAGGAAGAGAGAATGCGAAGCCGTACACCTCGCCGTGCCCCATGAGCGCAATCCGCTCAAAGCGCCCAAGGGAACTGAGCAAAGTCAACCATCTTCCCAGCACGGCCGCTCTGAGCCATGTCATGGCGTCACCTCGATCCCGCCACGCTCTAGAATGGTCATCAGGCGAGATATGATCGGGACAATGTCGGGGTCGGCGCGCTGGAGGCGCCGCGCAAATGCCCGTACATCTGCGCGGAGTTCCTGCTGTCGCGTGCCGAGACGTGACAGTTCAAGTCCCGCGTCGTCGATGCCGAAAAGAAAGTTTGGCGTGACGCCCAACTCAACTACGAGTCGGCAGAGCGTGCGAAGTGATGGCGGTTGCGCACCACGGTCAATGCGACCGTATCCCTCTTCGGTGATTTGGATGCGCTCGGCGACGTCGGCCTGTGTGAGATGCAGCGCAGCGCGGGCCTTTCGCAGCTGTCGTCCGAAAATGGTGGCGAGATCCGCCCTTGTCCCCTTGAGTTCTTCTGTTTGCATGTCGTGCTCCCTTGCCACCTTAGGGCCTGCGCGAGCGCCTTGATGAGCGCCCCGCGCTTGCCGCGAAAAAGTGGTGTGATTGTGCAGGGTGCGAGATCGAGTGCACCCCTACCATTGCGGTTCATGTGTCCTATAATGCACAGACCGAATGGCTCAGGCAAGCACGACGTGTTCGTTAGGTCGTCACTTTCCGACGATCGTTTCGATCGTCTCAAGCATGAGGCGAAACGTCTCAGGTCGCTGGGCTTGGAGTCGCATGCCCACTGCCAGCCAGTCCGAGGCCTCGATCGATGGCATGATCTGGATCGGTAGTGGCATCCCCATCGCGGTTGCAAAGGCCATCGTGATGTTGCTTGTCCCGAGCCGACCCTTTAGGTACCGACTGAGCGACGTGTGACTGAATCCATGCTCGCGGCCGAGCACAGCCGCGAGCCGCGTCGCCGCGGTCTGTGGCAATTGGTACTCGATTCCACGAAGAACCTTCATATCGCTGATTCTAGCTCCAATTGCGCTTAAACGTAAAACGCACAAGAGCGCCGAAATATGTTGCAACCTAATGCAAGGTCGGGCAGAGTTTGGCTGTGCCCTCCCGCGAACAGCGACGAATTGCATTGGCCGAGGCGATAGCTTCTTCATATATCGCCTCGGTCAAAGAGGCTCGCAAGGCGCGGCGTCCCGCGCTGTCCCAGGCCGTGGCCTCGCGGTTGTGCGGCTACTACGATCGCCGGATTCATGAGTTCGAGCATCACGTCACGCCCTATGTACTCGACTGGGTTGTGCGGATGGTCTGCTACCTATCTCTCTATGGAGGCGAGTTCGTGCTGCGGGTGGAGCCTAGGCCTCGGCCGCGCGACCTCTGCATCAATGATCGGGGGCGGAGGTTGCGAGGTGTCAACCCGCCGCCATGCCTTCTTGATCTGTCGTCATACCTGAGGGGCCGGCGTGAACGTCTTGGTCTCACTCTCAGGCAGGTAAGGCGAGAACTTGGCTATCACATCTCCATGATCTCCTACGACGAGCGACGCCCTCCGAGCGATCCTGTGCGCTGGATCGAGGTTGGCCAGGACATGGCTCGTGTGCTGGAGACCGATTTCTCACTTACTTTCAGGGGTGTTTAGTGAAAATAAACCTGCTGCAACTACTCGCGACCTGCCCACGCCAGGTTGTCTCAGCTGAGGCCGCACTCAAGAACGGCATTGTCAGGACTCTAGAGTCTGGCCAGCGCGGAAAGGGTAGACGTGTAACTCTGACTCTGAAGCTGCAAATGGACGTGGACACCGACGCCTATCAGGCGGAGCTCGAATATGAGTGCAAGTTCCCATCTCGTAAGCAGGCCATTCCCAGTCAGGGCAGGCTTCAGCTTGACAGCTCATTGGATGATGAGGGGCGGATACGGATTCAGGACGTTGAGATCTTCGGTCACGGCCCGCGCGCGCAGTTGGCACTGAATGTCAACGGCACAATGGTTAAGCCTCCGGGGTCCAAGAAGGCGATCAAGGCGCCGCCGCCCAAGAAGGTAATCAAGACGCCACCGCGCCGAAAGAAGGGTAAGTCTGATGATTCGTGAAGCGCTGGAACTGTTTGTCGAGCAAGTACGGCTCCGGGCCGATGCTGAGCGTGAGCGTGTCGACCATGAGAAGGTTCGCGTCATGGAGTCCGGCCTGCCATTCTGGCCAACCGGAAAGCTGGATCGGGATCTGTGCCAGCTGCTTTGGCGCCGCGAGCCACTGCCGCCGAGTAACACGCAAATCGTTGAGCAGGTGTCGGACATCGACTCTCTGGTGTCCGCGCTGCGTGTGCTTGGTGCTGGCGAGCGAACCGTGGTCTATGTCGGTGATGCGAGGGTGGTTGCCGTCCTTGATGTGGACGGGTGGCGGAGGCGGCGCGTTTCTATGCCGCTTACTCTTTCGGAGCCATTTTCGTTTTGGTCGCCTGATAGGACGATGGCTTTCGAGGATGCTCTTGTTGCGATCGCGGAGCACGCAAACCTTGTGGAGCCCACTCCTGTGTCGGGCAATGAGCTCTTGTCCGCATTCGGTGACATCGAGATCGTCCACGATCAGAGAATGTCTATCCGGCATTCCAGTTCAAGCGTTCAGATCAGCACTTTGGAGAACCGGCGGGCCGGAAAAGCTGGCCAGACGTTGCCGGCTGAATTCCATCTCGCCTTGCCGGTGTTTGATTTGGTCGGCGCCGATCGCGTGACCTTGCCTGTTCGTGTAACGGCAAAGTTTCGCGACACTAATCTCTTCATTCGGTTCTCGCCCGTTGGTGCCAGCACTCTTCGAAGCCTGGCCCGAGAGGCACTTGCCCAGGACGTGTTCTCCAAGATCGGAGATGGGCTAAAGGGCGTGACCGTTCTTCGAGGCGCCCCCGGGGAACCTAAGCTGATTTTCTAGCTGCGAGGGGCATACCCGAATTACGCGTGCTGCGCGTATTGGCCGCGCATTGCCATTGTATCGCCAATACAACACAAGGTGAGCTAATGACTTGAGCGAAGGCCGCGCGACCTACTATTCGCGCTACTGGGCCAATTTTAAGGCCGTGAAAAATGCCGCCGATGGTCCGACGTGCTGGTTCGAGTCCAGTGGGTGGCACCAGATAATACCCTTCCCCCCGAATGAGGAGCTTATGGCCCAGGTTACCGTAAAGGACACCATGCGAGGAGATCCGCGCATGCCCGCGCTCGCAAGGCTGCTAAACGTCTCGACTGAAAGTCTCGGCTGGAGATTGACCGGATTCTGGAGTGCCGTCACAGAGATTGGTTCACCAATCGTTCCTGTGTTCTTGCTCGGCGAGAGCGTTAGGAGGGCTGCGCGTTTTGTTGCCCGATCTTTCTGCGAGCTACGTCTTGCCAGGGTTGTCGCCGACCGTGAGGACGTGATTGATGTGTCGCCGCTTCAATCCTGGTTCGGCGACTGCGGCTGGCTAGAGAAGCTCCGTGGGCAGGCAGAGGAAGGTGGGAGGAGTCGGGCGAGCACTGCGGACCGCGATCCCGACGGGCGTTTCCTTCCGCGCCATCCAGCACAGGAGATCATGGCGTTTCTGCAGAAGACTGGTGCGACCTACACCGCCTCGCGATTGGCGACTGTGTTGCGGATGCAGAAGGCTCGTGCCTGCGAGGCTGTTCGCGAACTGATTGCCGCTGGAAAGCTGGAGGCCCACGGGCGCCGGGGTGTGCGCGTTGTGGACCAGAGCCCACGGCAAGGTGTTTTGCCGATCAACCGGGAACCGGTTCCAGGTCGCTCGGAACCGCAAGTTCCGACCAGCGCTCCTGCTCTCGCTCCTGCTCTCGCTCCTCCTTCTGTTGTTGTTGTTTCCGTGCCAGGCCGGTGCGTCAGTTCGGAACTGGAACCGGAACCCGGGCCGGCCGCGGAACCGGAACCCGGAACCCGGAACCCGGAAATGGCGGCCTTGCTTTGGAAGATGTGGGACCGGTTTGGCGCTGAGAAGATCGGCTCCGAATGGGAGTCTCTACCTGCGGATGACGGAGCAACAATGGTGGGTTGGGCACTTGAGCGCTCCGGGTTGAGCGAATACAGCACCGAGGTGCTGACACGGGCGCTCGCCATGCTTCGCGTAGAGTGCGAATCGGCCGCCCGGGCTGGGAAGGCAGACCCCTGGCAGAAGTTCCAGGCCGTGTGGCACGCGCCTGGTATTCTGCGCTTTGCCATGGGGTTTGCTACGAGAGGCGCGGCTGTCGCCCACGGCGAACGGATGAGCGATAGCGAGTGGACGGATGCCGTCCTGGAGGGGCGAGTGCCGTGCCAGGTCTAGCGGAGCAAAAAAGGCAGCGAGCCGATGCCATACGGTCACTGCTGTACGCGTTCGGCAAGCGCGGGTCGGCATACAGGCCCCTCTTCCTTCTTTATCTTGAGCAGTTGGAGGACAAGACACCGGTGCAGGTACTGGAGGCGGCGCTGTGGGCTCGCCGTTGCCCTCGGCTTCCCAGCCCCGACGCGATGCGCCGATGGATGGACCGGCGCGCGGCGGAACGCGCGGCGCAAGTTTCAAATGGGCAGGCGCTGGCCCTTGTGAGAGGCATGGGCCAGGAGCCGAATCGGCGTGTGCGGTGTGTTGTCTGTGGATCGTGTTTCGACGCCCCCGCGATGGTGGTGCAGTGGTGGTCAAAGACCGGCGCGGCGCCGAGCTGCTGTCGACAGCCAGAGGCGGCGCTGTGAGCTCTCGGGTTCCCAGGGGGGATTTCTGTCATATGTGCAAGCGGCGCAAGGGTATGTGTCGATGCGACCTCGACAGTGCCCGCGTTGTCATTGAGGACTTGTGGCTGCGAGTGGTGTGGGCAGTCATGTCACGAGCGAGGCGGTATCGATGACCGTTTGCAACGCTAGTGGATATGCCGAATACGAGACCTGGCGGCCGGTTGTGGAAGTACCCCAGGTGAGATTGCTGTGGACGACCCACCTGCATTTTGTGCCAAGGCTTCTTCCTGTTGCCTTTGAGCATTTGCTCGATGTCGTCCGCGCCATCGGTGACGAGTTCGGGTTTGGTTGCGGTGGCGCTGATCGGCAATGCCAATGTATTTGGCCATCCGTGCATTGGAGTGACGGCTTCTTTTGGGCGCTGGCCCCAGGTGTTCCTCGATGACCAGTTTTCGGGTCGATCAGCAAGATGCGCTCAGGTGGCTGGCGCGATGGCCGGACTCTTCCGTGGACATGGTGATGGTCGATCCGGCCTATGCCTCATTGGATAGGCACCGGCGTATTGGAACGACAACACGCCTCACGGCGGGCAGCGGCGCGATGGCGCTCAAGCAGGCAGGAGAGCCGGATGCTGGGTTCTTTCCGACGATCCCGAACGCGATGTATGTTCCTCTGGCACGCGAGTGGCGTCGGGTTCTAAGGCCTCACGGGTGCCTTGTTTTGTTCGGGGACGACTTCACACAGTCGCACGTGGCGATCCCCGCGTTGAGTGAGGTTGGTTTTCGGCCACATGGTGCAGGGTCGAAAACGTATCAGAGAGAGGTCATCTGGGATAAGCGGGTGATCGGGATGGGGTATGGGACTCGGCGCCGGCACGAGAGGATCGTCGTTCAGCAGATGCCCCGCCCACGACCGTGGCGTGCTAATCCCGACTACGACGGCTCCTTTTCCTCGGTGCAGGCATTTAAGGCCGTGCGGGGTGGCTTCAAGACCGAGAAGCCCGTGGGGCTTCTCCGCGCGCTGATCCGTCAATTTAGCCATGCGGGCGACCTCGTTATTGACTGTTTCCTTGGATCGGGCTCAGCCGGTGAGGCTGCGCTACGCGAGCGTCGGTTCTTTGCTGGGTGCGATATCGTTCCAGCGACCGCGACGAGTGCGCACGCTCGGCTTTCGGCTTTCGGCTCTGGCGATTTTGTGTTGCCGGTGCGTGGCGGGCAGCTAGCGATGGGGCTCACGTGAAACAAGCTGCACTGCAACTTGGAGACACCTTGCTTACCGAGGCGTCCGGGCCAACGATTTCCGCTGACCAAATTCGACGCGGGTTGGAGCGGCGCTACCAGGATGGTTGGTGTGTGCTTCACGAGGTCGCCAATCATCTTGGGTATCTGCCGTCGGCGGAGGCCGTCCTCGCTGGCAATGCCCAGGAAAGCAAGCGATACCTCGATACAGTGGCGGTCGGGTTGTACCGACGCACCAACTATCAAGTCCTGGGCCACGAGATTAAGGTGTCGCGGGCCGACTGGCTCGCAGAGTTGCGCAATCCGCGCAAGGCCAAGGCGTTCGAGGATCTCGTTTCTGGATTTTTTGTCGTTGCGCCACAGGATGTTGTGCGTGACGACGAGCTTCCGCAGGGCTGGGGGTCGCTTGTATGGTATCCCGCTCGCATTCGGGTTGCGCGCTATCCGACCATGCGTGACATTACCCCCCCCAGGTCATGGACGGCTAGTCTGATCGCCCGGGCGATCAACCCGAAGTGCCAGCCCGAGGAATCCGGGTGAAGGTGCGGCGCGTCCATTTGCTAGCCCTTCGTCAACGGCGGGGGCGCAAGGGGCTTTCCCTTCGTGCACTGGCGCGCCGGGCCAATGTTTCGGTGTCAGCTGTCGCCGATGTCGTGCACGGTCGTAGCTTTGAGTCGCTGGTGCTCGGTGACCTACTAGAGTGTGTTGGGGCCAGCAGGTCGGTGGATCAGTTGACCCTCGATGTGCGGCTCATCGAAAGTGCGTGGGCGGTCGTTGAGGGATCCGAGCCCAACGAGATGGAGAGCGCGGTCCGCGCCCTTGAGTTGTGCCGCCTGGACCCTGCTGGCATGGCTAAATTCCTAGACTCCTGGGAT
>JBMYXJ010000005.1:0-19434 GCA_049608285.1 Mycobacterium sp.
CGGTCTGCGGGCCTTCGGACTCAACGATGCCGCCCGGGCCGCGATGCTGGAGAATCGGGGTCACGCCGTTGGGCGTCGGCGCGAATCCCGCGAAGGTCACGGCCTTGCCGGTGCCCCCGGACAAGATCTTCTGGAAATACGGGTTCGCGTTGACCCGCTTCATTACCTGCGGATCGTCGAACACCGCTTCGTTCACCGTGCCGTCCGGGTTGAACATGCCCAAGGCTGTGACCTCCGCAGCGGCGTCGGCACGGGCGCGGTCTTCCTGCTCCAGGTCGTGCAGCTGCTGCGTACGCAGTGCCTGGGCCTCGAGCCGCGCGTTCTGCGCGTCACGCAGTTCCTGGCCTTGGGCGAAGTTCGCCCCGCTGGCGAATGCGTCGAAAAGATTACGTGCCATTGGGTGTCCCTTACATCGCCATCGCGGCGATACTGACCATGGTGGCCATCGCTTGCTGTCGGTTCTGCTGCGACACGGCGCTGTTGTGCGCGTCGCGGCCAGTCTGCATGCCGGCGGCTTGGCTCAAGCTGCCTGCGGCGTTAGTGCGTAGCCCCCGCCCAGTACCGATCATGTCGCCGAGGCGATTGACCTTGTCGTCGAACGAGGTGCGGCGGGTCTGGTTCTCGGCATTGGTGCGCCCGAGTGCTTCGGCTAACGCCGAGCGGCGGTTGGACATGCCCGCTTGCCGGGCGTCCTGCGAGATGCCGGCGCGGCGCATGTTGCGCTGCTGCGTGCCGCGCGCCCGGGCGAACTGGTCGCGCACCTGAGTCGAGGCGCGGTCTGCGTCTCGACCGATGCTGGACATGTCAGAGATGTCCGCGATCAGCTCGTCTTCCATCGGGCGGAAGCGCTCTTGGAACTGCTGCCACTGCTGGCGCGTGATCTCGGCCGAGGCCTCGCTCGGGTTCGCCGCGGCCCACTGCTCATCGACTTGGCCTACTTCGGCCGCGAGACTCTGCTGTTCGCGTAGCAGCTGTTCACGGATCTGCCGCTCGAGCTCTGCGCGCGTCAGGCCCTCGCCTGACACGGGGTCGATGTAATCCCGCCCGTGCTCGCCGCCACCGCCGCCTACGTCTCCGCTGGCGCTACCGACTCCACCTTCCGTGCTCCCACCTAGTGCCATCCTGGCGTGCTCCTATGCTCAGCCGACGGGGTAGTCAGCCGACGTCAGTCCGATATTGCCCGTCGGGTTACCCGCCGTACGGTTCGTGTTGTACCGGCGCATGCCGTAACCGGCGGCGCCTGCCAGGGACTCGCCCCAGAACTGATGCCGCTGCCCACGCAGCGCAGCCTCGGACTGCGCTGCCGCGTTGCCGCGGCTGGCTGCCTGGCGCAGGCTGACGTGCGTGTCGTCGTCGAGCTGGCGCCCGAACTTCACCATGCGGGTTTTGGCATCCTGCGCAGCGCCTTCCACGGCGTGCTCACCTTGGACCAGTGCTGATGCGCGCCCGAGTGCTGACGCGCTGGCGAAGTCGCTGGCTGCCTGTCCTCGGCTGCCCGCCGGTGCTGCGGCCAGGGCGCGCAAGGACCCGACGTTCGCAGCCGCGGAATCCGCAGACGCCACCGTGGCAGCCATGTCGTGTTTCCACTCCGCATCCGCGGTCAGTTCACTGAACTGATCCTCGAGGGGTACGTAGCGGTCTTGATAGTCGTTCCAAGTCGCCGCGCCGATCTGAGCCAGCGCGCGTTCCTCTTCACTCGTGCGTTGTTTCCCGCCGCTGAAGCACATCCGTATGTTCCTGCTGGTAGTCGGTGAGGGGCTCCTCGTAGATCTGCGCATGGAGAAGTGGATGCACTTCCATCGCCCAGTCGAGGCCACCTTTGATGAGGGCGACGTGGTACGTCACTCGGTACAAAGTACTGCGCAGCACGAACGCGGTTTCCAGTTCCTTGCCCGCAGCTTCCAGCTCGTTGGCGCAGAACCAGTCCAGGAGCCCGGCGCGCAACATCGGCTGAAGTTCAGCAAAATGCCCGCGGTAGAACGGGTTGCTCGGGATGCTGACCATTGCCAGCCACATCGCCTCGCGCTGCTGTTCCCCGGTGACCGGGTCACCGTCAACCCAGTCGTCGAAGATCTGGGAAAGGCGAGCGAGATCGGAGACGAAGCCAGTAGCGACTTCGTCTCCGCGGGTGATGTGCAGTAGTAGTTCGTACTCTGTCATTGCGCCATTTTGCGGATCGCGCTGACGGGGCTGCAACGCCGCTACACGTTGTACGTCACTGTCTCGGTGAGGTAGTCCGAAACTCTCAGGCGCCATCCGCCACAGGAGGTTAGGAACGGGCTGTCACTTGCGTTGTTGTACGTCGTGCTAACCGCGCCCGCAGCGTGCACCTCCAGTTTGAGCTGGTCTCCAGGGCGAATGTCCGGGACATCCACCGTGAACGTCTGCGCAGCGCCCGCGGTGTACTCCGCGCTGGACCACACGTAGGATGCTGTGCTGGGGCGATACAAACGCAACCGCGCCACGGCGTTGGTCGTGGTGTACGTGTAGTCCTGCACATCGACGAACGTCGACGTCCGCTGGCCCCGCAACTCGAAACTGGCGCGCACCGAACCGTAGCGAACTAGGGTAATCTCCTTGATACGCGTGAAACCGGTGTAGGCGAAGTTGCTTGTGTAGGCCGTCACACTCGCCACGGTGTGCGCAGTACCCGGTACGTAGTCCTGCCCGACGATCCGCCCCGCAACACGCACCTCGGTGCCGTCGTACTTGAAGTAATGGCCGCTCGGGTCGCCGAAGAACACCCGGGGGTCCCCCCCGTTGTAGTCCAGCATCCACTGCTTGCCCCCGGCGTACGTACTGTGGCCCGCAAACACTTGCCCCCCGCCGGCGATCTCCACTGACCCGTTAGTGGAGACGCCGCCGTTCAGTGCGCCCTCAGTGCTGTCGGCGCCGATGGCGTGACGACTGATGCGTAAATCTGTCCAGTAAACCGACCCCGTCGGCCCGGGCGCGCCGTCGGTGTCGTTGATGAATGTCCACGGGAGTGCCTTGGTGGCCGTCGTCGGCACCAAGAGTTCCCCGCTGACGTACTGCCAGCCCTGACCCGCGGCGACGTCAAGCCGCGGCCACCCGGGGGAGACGCCGTTCTTGTCTAGGGTCTTCACGCCTAATGCGCATTGGTGCGTGGTCGCAGCCGTGTACACCCACCCTGACACATAGAGCGTCTCGCCGCCGGTCACGGCGAAGAAGTTGCTCGGGTCGCTATCGGTCCCCTCGAACGACGAACGCGTATCCTGCTTGAGCGCTCGCTCGAACGGAGGGCCTACAACCCCAGACACCACCGTGCCCGAAGTCCACGAGCCTTTCGAGCCATCCTCGAACTGCCCACGATGCGCCAGGTTCGTGTGGTCGATGCGGTGAGGTTCCCCGGAGTGCAGGATCACATCGCCGTTGCTGTCGTAGATCGTGATATCCCGGAAGTGCGCCGCGCCGGCCTTGTTCACGCGCCATGCGCTGCCCCCGTCAGCGGACTCGATGATGTTGCCGATCTTCGCATTAGTGATCTGCGCGTCGCCGATCTTCGCAGTGACGATGGAGGCGTCTGCGATCTTCGCGCTGTCCACCGCGAGGTTCGCGATCTTCGCATTGGTTACGGCCAGGTTCTGGATAGCCGCGTTGCCTACCGCGAGGTCCATGATGTTGGCCGCGGTGACCGCCGCCGTGACGCGAATCTGCGCCAGCCGCGTGTTCGCGCCAGAAACCTGGGCGTAATTGAGGATCACGAAGGGCCGGAGGTAACGTACGGCGGGGTGGAACTGCCCGGGAGTTGTCCGCGTCCCTGCTGCGGCGGTACCGATGGTGGCACCGTGCCCCGACGAATATCCGCGGTGGGTCTCATAGGCCGCGGTGCCAGGCAGCGTAGCTGCGGCGCCGTGGTAATGCTGCGTGTGGAACGCCGAAGTCCCCCCCATAGTGTCCACGGGGGTGACCCCGTCGCCCGCGACGCCCGAGAACCCGAAGTACAGGGTGCCGCTGCCGGCGACTCGTCGGGCCGACGCTTCGATCATGTACGTCTTGTCCGGGTCGTACGGGATCAACCGCTTGTGCGCAATGCGCATGTCGCCACCGGTTGCTTCGAGGAACGCGCCGCCGTGCTGCACAAGGGTGTCAGCACCGCCTGCGGACCGGGACAGCACCCCGACGCCACCGGCGTTGTACAGAACCTCCCAATCGCGCAGACAGTTCTCGTCCTCGAAGTCATCGCTGAAAATTTCCAGGCCGGTGTGCAGCAGCGCGCGCTCCGCGTCCGCGAGGTGCGCTGCAGTGATCATGTGCTGACTGAGGTCATTCCCGCCGACCAGCGATGTGCTGGCGCTGGTTCCGGACCCTGCGTTCCATGGTCCGGGCGTACCTTCGTCGTTCACCGGGCGTACCCAGTAGTAGTACGTCTGACTCGCGAAGCCGACGGCGTCGGCATACACCTCGGCGGTCGTGGTGCCGATCATCGCCGCAGTGCCTACTGCGTCAGTCGCGGACCGCCACACCTCCGCGTGCGCGAAACCCGTCTGTACGTTGCCCGTCCACTCCAGGATGATGTTGTACACGGCGCTGGTCGCGACCAAGTCACGGAGCGCTGACAACTCCTCCCCGACCTCGCCGCTGCCGGGCTCCGATGGGCCGACAACTTGCCCGCCACCAGAGCCGATGGTGATCGTCGCCATGCCGGAATCCTGGAGATCGCGCAGCGTGACCGCGCGGTCCAGCGGGTCACCGCGGTCACCGCCCATGACGCCGAGTGACTCCGCGAGCCGCTGCAGCGTTTGGCGAACCGCGGGATCCTGAACGCCGTTGAGATTGACCGACACGCCGCTCGGGCGCGGAGACGTCCGTGTCTGCCGGGCCATCAGCGGATCTCCCGCATGCCACGCGCGAAGTGCACGCGTAGTACGTCAGCGGAGCCCTCCAGCTCCACCGAGTGCTCGATGGCTTGGAACCCCGCCGGTAACCGGAACGGCTCGCGACTCGTGACGCTCTGCGTGTGCTTCAGCACGCCGTCTGCGAAGTACCGCAGCGTCAGCGGGTAACTGTCGGCCACCACCTTGGCGACCGAGAAGTTCGAGTACTCCTCAGTACGAATCTGACCCGAGCGCCACACGAACGTGCCGGCGGCGCCGTCGTGCCAGCGCTTCACCTGCGTGCCCGTAGCGACGTACATCTTGTCCGTCTCGGGGTTGTACGCCATGGCATTGTAGCTGTCGGCGTAGTCCACCACGCCCATCTCAGGCGCGTGCGGGTGAATCGCGAAGCCGCCGGCATCGTGGAACGCCAAGTACACGCCCTCCCACAGCACGGCGCGCAGCTCGCTAGGACGGAAGTCCGCCCCCCACTGGTCTCGGCTGATGACCCCCTCGGTCAACATCCGGCTGCCGGAGCTCGACAGGAACACCAGGCCGTCGGGGCTGGGGTACACGATGCCGTCGCCCGTACTCACTACGCCGCGCTTGCTGGTGCAAGACTGCGGAATCTCGAGTGCTTCGAGGACCGCAGACGACGGGTGTACCCCGACCGCCGCGTACGGCGTCGAGTCCGTGAGCGCCACGAGGTTGTTGCCGTACACGGCTAACGCCACGATCTCGTGCGCCAACGTCTGCTGGTACGGCCACGCGTATGGGAAGCCCGGCTCGCTCATGTATACGGTTTTCCCGGCGAACCCCGCGAAGAAACCGTTCGGCAGCGACACCAGACCTTCCATATCATCCGGGGGCGGCTCAAACGTCTCAGTCTCGAGCGCCTCACCCAGCTCGGCCCCGCCCTTGGCATCGTTGAACACCGAGGTGCCGACCGGCAGCTCGTGGACGAGCTGCAGTACAGTGCCGCTGGAGCCAGTCGCGGAGCGGTACACGCGAAGGTACAGCATGTTGTAGTTTCCCACCGGTGCGGTCGGGAGGTTGCTCAAATCCACGGACTGCGTGCTGTACACGTCCAAGCTGTTGGACGGCGGACTCGGCGGGCCTTCCCAGCCGTACCGGTTCACATACGTCGTGACGTAGACCCGGGTGTCCGGCAGCTCGCTGTCCGGGTCCGCAGGCTCGGCGCCGTTCAGCGCAACCGTCGGCGCGATTCCGGGGGCTGGCACACCGAGCTTCCAAGAGTTGGACGGGTATGGCGCCGACACGATGGCGTCGGTCTCGTGCGTCACGCGCGGGTAATCCTGGCCCGTCCAGATAATCCGGTTGTATGTATCGCCGGCTTCCGCGGCATAGTGCACGTCGACGTCCTGCGCCCACGCGAACCACTCGTGTGACCCGTTGTTGCGGCGGTACGGGAACAGCGACAGCGGGGTCAGCGCCTGGCTGTGGTCAGTCACGGCTGCGCGCAGCGGCTGCAAGCGCCCGGCGCGGAACACGCAGTTGTTCGCGTCCTGCGCACCGCCGGCCGGGAGCTGACTAGGGTGCAGCGCCGGCCGGCGCGCGGAGAAGTTATCGATGATCATGCTGTCACGTCCTTGTTGCCCAGCGGGGCAGTTACGGCGCCTACACCTAGCGTTGCGGTGTTCGCGGCCGTCCCCAGCGGGGCTGATTCCTGCGCGGTGCCTTTGCTGGCGTAGCTGCGGTAATACGGTGGGCGGGACTCGTCGCCTGACATCCAGCCGCGGTGCAGCACACTGGTCTGCACCATGTCGCCTGCCGCCAAGCGGCGCACCTGCGTAAGAGCAACGTACTGGATGGTCGAGGGGGCTGCCATGTCCCCTGCTTCCAGCGCGTGCCGCGTGATTACGTCGGCGTTGTGGATGTGCGGCGTCAGTACCTGGTCGCGTGCGATGAGCTGGGCCACTTGCTTGACCCGCGCGGGTTCCACCGTGGTCGACTGCTCCAGCGCACCCGCCGTCAGCTGCTGGGTCTGTGCGACCGCGGCGCGGTGGACCGACGACGGCTGGGTCATGCCGGTGGCGCCGAGATAGTGAATCTTGTCGTTGAGGTTCGCCGTCAACACTGTTGCCGGCTGTTCCAGGTCACCAGCGCTCAAGCTGTGCGTCTGCCCGACAGCACCCGCAGAGAGCTCGCTGGCCTGCTGCAGGTCGCCCGTACTCAATGCGTGGACGTGTGTCACCGCACCGGAGGTCAGCACCGTGGTTTGCTGCAGGTCGCCGGAGGTCAGCGTGTGCGTGAACTGCGCGAGGCCGGCGTTCTCGATTTCAGAACCTAGAACGAAGCCCTGAGCACTCAGCTGCTGGGTCTGGGTCAGCGCACCGCTGCTCACCTCGACGCTCAGTTCGAGGTTCGAGGTACTCAGCTGCTGGGTCTGGGTCAGCGCACCGCTGGTGCTTTCGGGGGCAACTTCGAGGCCACCGCCCGCTGCCAGGGCGTGGCCCTGAATCAGTGCGCCACCCGAGATCTCCGTACCCAGTTCTAGGTTCGAAGTACTTAGTTGGTGGGTTTGATGCAGCGCCCCGCTGGAGATCTGCACCAGCTGCGAGAGGTCGCCGGCGGCAGTCTGGTGGGTCTGGGTCAGCGCGCCAGAGGACTGCTCCGGGGTCAACTGGGAGTCGCCGCCGGTCAGCGTATGGGTCGTGGTGCCGCTGAGTGGCGCCCACGTGGTGATGATGCCGGTGCCGCGGTTGAACGAACCGTTGTGGTTGACGGTGTAAGTGACCGCCGACGCATTGGCGGAGGCCCAGATCTGGTCCCCAGTACCCAGTACCCCGGACTCGGGCCACTCGGTATTGTCGTCCTGCTGCTCAGTGAAGCCGCTGTACCAGATTTGCGGCTGGCTACTACCGCCGTTGGACACGCCGTACACACCGAGCTCGCCGGCTGCGTTGGTCGCATCGACGTCGATGTTCGCGGTGCCGGTGACCAGCTGTTCGATGAATTCGGCGGTGGGCGCGCCCGCTGCCAAGCCGGTATAGACGAGCGCGATGATGCCCCACTGCTTGCCACCATTGATCGCGCTGAGGTTTACGGTGACTGTGCCGGTGGACGTGAGCGCGGTATCGACGTACCACACTTCTTGTTGCTGGCCGACCGCGTCGGTGTTGACCGCCTTGGTGGCGAAGGTGCAGGAAACGCCGTCGACAGTGAAGCCATCCGCGTCCCGAACTTCCTCGTGACCTGCAAGCAGGATGACCTTGCGACCGGCAGTGTTCGGCCCGACGTCGATGTCGAGCGTACTACCTTGCGCCTGGCCTTTGTTGTAGAGCAGGATCGCCACGGGTTAGGCCTCCAATGGACGCCGCCGGTCAGACGTCCTCGATGATGGTGAACCGGGTGTCGCCCTTCATCAGGACGCCCTCGATGTTGAGGGTGTAATCACCGGGTTCGGCGAATGCGCGGGAGAACGTCTTTTCGCCGTTCTCGATAGTCGACCGCAACGGGATGTCTGGTGCATTGCTCCGGCGTAGCCGGGTCAAACCGGTAACCGGGACCGGGATGCTGTAGCCCCCTGAGTCGGTGAGCTGGTACACAAACGTAATCGGCTCACCGACAGCTGCGACGGTGCCGTCGGGCATGCTGACGGTGACCACGTTGCGGGTATCGGGGACGGCGACGATATCGCCTGCCTCAGCCTGCCAGCAGTACCCGCCACCTTGCGGATGCCGGGTTACTTCCAGCGCGTCGAAACCGGCCTGGTCCAGCTCCAGGAAGTAGACCTGCGCGTCCGGCTCGGGCGGCAGCGCCGCGTCCCGCTGCAGCCGCTGCAGGACGTAGTGCGTGTTGTGATCAACGGCTGCCAGCAGCATGGTTACACCGCGGTGGAGTTAGGCATGCCGATCTTGAAACTGGGCGTCTCAATCGGATTACCGACGGCCAGGGACTGGTCCGAGGTCTCGTCGTTCACGACCTTGATGCTGGTGTTCGCGACGTCCAAGAGCACGAAGTGCAAGTCGTCAACGCCGTTGGTCGTGGCGTGGCTGACAGTGCCGCCGGTCTTGGCTGCGACCACCAGCTCCCGGCCACCACCCGTGCGGTCCTGCAACGTGAAGTCGCCGGGCGCCATGGTGATGCCGGCCGCGCCGGACACGTTCTTGCCCGCGGGCGCATCGCTCGGGGTGTTGATTGCGTCGGTGTAGTCGGTGGGTACGCCTTTGCACACCACCAATTTGGTGACGTTGTTCTTGACGTCGTTCAGTCCGGCATCGCGGACGGAATTGTCGAGTGAGACAGCCATGTCTTAAAACTCCGTGATTGCGTCGTGCACCACGACTGTGCCGCGTGCTATCGGGTAATACTCAGTCGGCGCCGACGGCGGTGCGATGAACAGGTCATAGCGCGCCGCGTCGAACGTCCACAATTTGGTTGCCACGGTTGGAAACTTCACCGTGACGTCCGTGCCGCTAACGGTCAGGTCGTCACTCGTTGTCGCCTCATGCAGCAGCGCGCTGCCCACGTCGTCGCGGATTTGCAGCTTCGCTGTGTAGCCGGTGATCGTCAGCGGTGCGTCGTCCGCTGGGTTGGTCACCGTAATGTCTTGCTCGAACGTACCGCCTCGGGTCACGTTCAGCTTGATTTTCTTGACCGGGTTGGCCATCAGTAGCCTCCGTACCGGATCTTGCGCGCGACGCCAGTCAGGAAACCGTCCGCAGCGCGAGACTTCGCTTCCGCAATAGCCGCGTCGAACTGCGTCAGGTAGGCCGCGGCCAACCCGTTGTCAGTCCAGACTTTGCCGGGGATCTTGAACAGGTAGTACATCGCGCCAGCGATGATGCCTTGCTCAAACTCGTGCATGACCAGTTCGTCCACCTCATAAGTCCCGCGGGCGGGCATGAGGGCGGCGTGGAACTGCACAGCCTCGAGGTCAAACTTCGGCGGCTTCTTGTCGAGAACCACGCCGTTGACGCCGCGCCGAGTGAACGCCGTGGGGTTGCCCCCCGCGGTGCGCCATCCTGGGCTCTGCGCGTCCAATCGCCCCGTGGTGGTTTTGTCCAGCGGGCGGTTGCGGTACGTCACAGACAGCAGGTCAGCGACCTCAGCGTCGGTCGGTGGGTCCAGCTCGTACTCAGCTTCCGCGCGCTCCAGATCCAGAGGCTCGAGATCCTGCCGCCAAGCTAAAGACCGGCGGCAGAACTCGCGAGCAGACCGCGCAAGCGCGGCCTCTGCGGCGAAGTCCGGTACTTCCGGGGCCTCCACCAGTACGTCCGGGAGCAGGTCGCGGACGTCCATGGTTTACTCCTGCGGCCGGCGAGTGATCGACGGCTCCACGGAGGCATCCGCGCCGGGCTTGGCGCCCAAGCTGGTCTGGAAGGCCTGGAAATGCTGCACGGCGCGATTGTCGTTGCCCGCGTACTCGGCGTCCTTGCTGTACGCGCGGTACAACATGTAGTCGAGGATGGCGTTGGCGTAGACGTCTTCCACACGGATAACATCGCCTGCGGCGACGTCCGGCGGTGACTTACTGGACACCACGGTTACCGTGGCACCGCCAGTGGCCGGCGGGTACACGTAGAAGCGCGTCGGGTTGCGATCGTCGAAGGTGTAGTGCTTGACGGTGCCGCTGGCGGTTTCGTTGTGCCAGTCAGGGCGCTGAGCGTCCAAGACAGCACGGTCCACTGGGCGGATAGCGCGGCCAGGACTGCCGGTACTGCCGTTGTGCGGCACGTCCACCAAACGGATGCCGTCAGCGGGGATGGACTGAGCCGAACCGCCGCCGAGGGTGACTGTGTCTTCCTCGGTGTACGCGTCCGGCGCCAGCAGGGCACACTCGCGCTGCCCGTCGTTGAGCCAATCTAGCAGCTCGGTTTCTGGCCAACGTACATTGGTGGTGTCCTGTAGGACCACTACCGCGCGGTTGATCAGGTTCTGGGCAACAACAGTGGACATCCCTGTCTCCGGTTATTCGGTAATCAGATCGTTGAATGCAGCCACTGCGGCGTCAAACACCTCGGTGGTCATCTTCAGGTCGATCTCTTTCTCCAGCGCGGCCTTGCGGACCTTGCCGGTGCGCTTGTTGAACGCGCGGTCGTCGTTCTTCGCGATCAAGGTCTGGATGCCAGAAACGGCAGCCTCGATCACGGTTTCATCCAGCTCAGTTGCGACCGGCGCAACCGCGGTCGCGACCGGTGCCTCGGCGACCAGTTCGCAGCCCGCGGCGAGTGCCACGGAGAGCCAGCTGGCGGGTACGGGGCGGACTTCAGACGGGCCGATGACGGCGCCGCTGCCGCCGCACTGGACGGTGCAGCCTTTCTTCGGGCCGCGAATTTGTATGGTATTAGGGGTGCTCATACGTACTCCAAGGTTGGAGGCCCCCAACGCGGGGGCCTCCGAGCGCTTAGATGGCGGTATCGATGCAGATGACGCCGAAGTCTTCGTTGGTGTCGGTCACCTGAGACTTGAACACCGGCTTCTTCATGCCGAGGATCTTGGAGACGGAGATCGCCGGCTGGTTGCCGTAATCGAACTCGTCCTCAACCCACAGCGGCGAACCCAGATCGGCCAGACCCAGAGCCTGAGCGCCGCAGAACAGCACGCGCTGACCCTTGACGTTCGCGCCTGCACCCCAAGCTGCGTTGGTGTACACATGGCGGAACTCGTGGATCAGCATGCCATCCACCATGTAGGTGTCGGCACCTGCGAACAGGCTGTTCTTGTCACCACGGACGCCGGCGTGGCGGACGTTCGCGATGAAATCCGGGTCCAGCTTCAGCGCGGCCAAGCCCTGAGGGCTCATGAAGACGTGGTACATCTCCTGGTTGCCGGCACCGCGGACACCGCGGATGTAGCTGTCCTTGGCCTGCGCTTTCATACGCACCAGCATCTTGTAGCTGGGGGTGTCGGTAGCGGTCACCGCGGCGGTGTCGCCTGCGACCAGTTCGCCAGCGGTGGCGTCCCAGCGGTAGAAGCGGTTGGCGGACGGCGCGGTCACGTCGCCTGCGAAGTCCAGGTCAGCCAGGTTACGACCGGTAGCCAGTACGGGGCGGGTGCCGCCGTTGTTGGTGTTGGTGTACGCCAGCCCGGACAGGGTCAGGAACGCCATCTGGTCGATGCGGTCGCCGATCCAGTAGCCGAGCTTGTCCTTGGACTGCTCGCGGAACTGAATGACGGTGGCCTGCTCGGCCATGCGACCTTCAGAGCGGTTGGCGTTACGCAGCTGATCGATCTGGATCACCTGGTCGTAGGCCTTCAGCTCTTCTTCGTTGCCTTCCAGGGTGTTATCCCCGGTGACGCCATCACCTTCCAGATCCGTCACGAGGGAGATCACCGCGCGGGTGCCCTTCTCGGATTTAGTGAGCTCGGTGATTCGCTGAATCATCGAATTCGGACCCTTGCCAGCGAAGCGGAAGGTGAAGCTGTTGTTACGTGCGATCTTCCACACGTCGCGAGACCATACGGTCTTCTGCTCAGTCGTGAGCTTGGTAAAGTTCGTAGTTGCCACGGGTAAGTACCTCGTCCTTGGCGATTTTCTGTGTCGTCCTTGAGCACTTACCGCAGCTCAGCGCGTGGAATTCTTTGGCTACTTGTTACGCGCTGCCATGCGCGAATGAGAATCATTTCAGCATAAAGAAAAATGGGGCTGCAAACTGCAACCCCATTTCATTTAGTCGCCGCGCAACTCGCGCAGCTTGCTCTCCGGGAGCGCGTCGAACTCTTCTTCAGTCAGCTCCGAGACCGGCGCCTGACCATCCTCGCGGGCGGCGCCCGGTTGCATGGCGGCCGGCTGTGCCTTGGCCGCAGCTACCTGTTTCTCGAGCGTCGGCTTCGGCTTGGCCTTCGGTGCGGGGGCCTCCGCCTCCGCAGCCTGCCGTGCCGACACACCGGCGATGCCGTGCGCGCGGGTCACGTAGTCAGTCGCCGTGGTCAGCGCGTCGGCCTGGCTGAACCCTTGAGCGACGTAGCCGCGAGTCATCAGACCGATCTCCTGCACCAACTCGCCGTTGAACTCGGCCTCGTTGTCCGCGTTGAGCATCGGGAACTCAGCCTCCAGCGTCGCCACGGCGGTGTCGAAGTCGCTGACCGTCTCGCGTTCCACCGCCTGCTGCGCAGCGGCCAGGTTGGACTCAGCACGGAGCTGTGCAGCGCGAGCGGCGTCGATTTCAGCGCGGATGGTGAGCCCCTTGTCGAACTCGCCGTCGACCACCGCTTCCATGTATTCGCGTTCTTTCGCCTGGAAGTCGAAGCCCTCGGCCTGGGCCTCGGCGACCGCCGCCTGGGCAGCCTCCAGTTCCTTCACACGGGCCTCCGCGGCCTTCATCCGGTCGTTGACCTTGTCAAAGCGGTGCTTCGGAATCTTGGCGTGCGGGTTGGTGTGCTCCGGCTCCGGCTCGGGTTCCGGCTCGGGTTCCGGTTCCGGCTCCGGCTCGGGTTCCGGCTCGGGTTCCGGCTCGGGCTCGGGCTCGGGCTCTACCTCCGCCGCGATCTCGTCGCCGCGGTCGAATTCGGTTTCCTCGATATCCTCGAGCGGGTCCGCGCCGGGCAGCGCGCCGTTCTCGGACACGATTACTTCATTGGCCTCTACGGTCATGGGGGTCTCCTGAGCTTTTTACGCCGTCTGGGCGTTGGGGTCTTTCGGCGCTTGGGCCAAGCTGGCCGCGTTGCGCGCTTTGATTTCTTCCACGAGGCGCTTGGACGCCTCCTGGAAGCGGGTCTGTTGCAGGTTCGCACCGGTGTGCACGTTGGCGAGCGCGAGCTTGCCCTGAATCTCCTGCACGGCGGACTGCATCTGGGCCTGAAGGGCTTTGATCTTCGCGTCGTAGCTTCGCGCAGAGTCGCGCTCGGCCTGCTCGACCTTCGAGCCTTCGGACTGCGCCTTGGCCGCGGTGAGCGCAGCGGTGGCCTGCAGCTGCTGGACTTTGGCCGCGAGTTCCTCGAGCCCCAGCATCGCTTCCTGCATGGCGATCTGCTGTTCCTGCTGGGCCATCTGCACTTCTTCCGGCGTCGGAGGAGCGAAGCCAGTCATGCGCGCGACCATGTCCGCGATGTCGTGCTTGTTTTCGAGGTTGCTGTTCTGGATCACGACGTGATCCGGCACCACGATGCCGGCGTTGCGCATCTCGACGGCCTGCGCGAACTGCGAGTCCTGGAACGTCTCGCGGGCCGGCTGCGAACTGACGGTGATGTCGTACTCGCCCAACGACAGATCGTTGTAGGGCTCGCCATGTTCGTCAGTGCCGTTGATCTCCACGTCTTCGGCCGACTCTTGTCCGTAGTCCCAGTTGGTGATCTGGAACACGCGGTTGTCGGTGTAGTACGACTGGATCATGTCCAGCATCACGCGCGCTAGGATGCGACGACTGCGGCCTAGATTGTCGAACGGCACCTGCAGCTGCACCAATCCACGGCCGATCTTGCCGCTGAGGGTCACGCCGGAGATTTCCCCGCCGCTGTTGCCCAGCATCTCCGAGGACACACCGGCGATCTCGCGCAGCGAACCGAGCGAGTCGTGCTTGATGTTGGTGATGCCCGTCGGCACCGGATTCGGCTTGATCTTCTGTGGCGGCTCTTTGCCCGGCGCGTAGGTGATCACGATGCCGGTCTCGGCGCCGCGTTCCTCGAGCTCTTCCGGCGTCATGTTCACCAGCGAACCTTCCTCGACGGCGTAGCCGGAGTTGGCGGTGGTGTTGACGATGTGCAGCTCCTGCGACGCAGTTTTGTTCAGCTGCTCCTGCGGGCTGGTCAGGTTGCGCACCATGCCGAACGGTTTCCCACGGCGAAAGTACGGGAAGAACGGCACGATGGTGAAGTGCGTGTAGGGCGACCAGTCGTCGTGCAGCACGACGTCGCCGGCGGAAACCACCCAGCGGATCCGTTTGCTGATGCGGCTCAAGCGTTGCAGGCCGAACTTCTGGGCAAACGCGGCGACGCGCTCCGGCTCCCAGTGCTCCGGCACCGCGGAAGTGTCGCCGGTCACTGGGTCGACGAAGCTCTCACCTCGGCCCAGCTTGCGGAACTGGCGCTCAATGACGCGGATACGGCGAACCGAGCGCTGAGACTGAGAGACGTCGGTGCCGGCATACTCGGACCCCATGGTGCCCTCGTACTCGTCGCCGAAGGCCTGGGGCTCCAGCTCGACGGAATCGCGCCCGAAGAAATCCTCGAGATCACGATGCTTGAGCTCGGTGGCCTTGTCCTTGCCGTAGTGCACCTCGACGTCGTCGAGCGTCATCCACTGCGTGGTGATGACTTCGTTCCAAGTACTTGGGTCGTAGTCCCGGGCGTAGGGGTCCGGCAGCACGGTGCGCGGGTCCTTGGCGGTAATCTTGATGTCGCCGGCCAGGTTGTCAGAGAAGTCCACGCGGATGTCGAAGTAGCCGCGGTCTTCCACCAGGCCGTCGCCGACCACCGTGTTCTCCACGTTGGCGTAGTCGTTGTTGTCCTGCACATGCAGCGCGAGCTTGGTCATTACGTCCGCAGTACTTTGTGCTGCGTTCTTGCGCGGCTTGAAAGCGATGGACGCACGCTGCGTCGAGTGCTCACCGAGCACCGCGTTGATCACCGACAGGATGGCGTTGATGGTCAGCACCGGGCGGCCTTCGGCCTCCAGCCGCTGGCGATCCGCCGGGTCCCACTGGTCGCCGCGGTAATAGCGGTCGAACTTCGCAGCCTCGCGAACGTATTCAGAGTGCCCTGCGTCGCGGGCGCGGGTGTAGGCCTTCCAGTTGTCGAGTGCAGTCTGCCGTCCCTGGCTCATGATTTACTCCGGTGCTACTTCGGCGGCGGCTTCGTACACGACATCTGCCGCGGTGCCGAGCGCGCCCATCAAGGCGTAGGGCGACGTGCCCGGGATGAAAACCGGGAAGTGCAGCGCGACGCCGTCCGCGGTGATCATGGTCAGACACATCTGGTCGATCTCCACGTCAGTGAGCTGTTCCTTGAGCGTCTCGAACCAGTCATCGAGCCAGGCATTCGGTTCTTCGTCCGGGGTTTCCTCGGGGCGTACCAGCGCCAGCTC
This sequence comes from Mycobacterium sp., assembly GCA_049608285.1. Classification (GTDB taxonomy): domain Bacteria; phylum Actinomycetota; class Actinomycetes; order Mycobacteriales; family Mycobacteriaceae; genus Mycobacterium. The sequence continues at coordinate 15,826 of JBMYXJ010000005.1, forward strand.
TACGACCTTCTTGTCTTCGTCACTCATGCGGTCATCGCCGACTTGCGCCGGCCTCCTACGGTGAATTTGCTCAACTTCCGCTTCCAGCTGTTGCTCGGGAGCGGGGGCTCGCGGTCATGCGGGAGGGGGACCATCTCTTGGAGCATCAGGCCGACCCAGGCGATGGCATCGACGGCATCGTCGTGCACCCCATTGGGGAAGCGCAGCAGCTCATGCACCAGGTCGGTGATCCATGGTTCGTTCTTCGGGAAGTACACCTTCCCTTGCTTCATGCGGCCCTGGATGGCGCGGGCGCGGGCCTCTTTGTCCCGGCGCCCCGGCGGCAGGTCGCGAATGTTCGCTTCCCAGAGCCGGCGCTCGGCGATGCGCTTCTGCAGCAGCGGCCCGATGGCCATGGCGATCTGGCCTTTCTCGACGCCAATCGATGCCGGTTTCCAGCGCTGGTGCATGTCGAGGATCGCCTCGACGATCTCGAACGAATCGAACCGGCCGCGGACCATGTCCACCAGCCAGAGGTTGTCGTCGCGATCTACGCCGAAGCAGACCCCGACGGTGTAGTCGTTGCGGTCGCCCTTGCCGATGGCCAAATCCCAGGCGCAGTAATAGCGCATGTCGGTCGGGGGCTGCTGGGTGTACCACTGGAGCATCTGCCGCGTGAAGTACGAGCCGTCATCCGCGACCGGGTTCTGCTGGTACAGCGCGTTCCAGGTCCAGCCTTGCTCGCCACCGGTCGCCTTGCGGATCTTCAGCAGCGACTCGAGCGGGTAGCGCGCCTTGTGCAGCGCCTCGCCTTTCTTGCGGTACCGCTCGTCCTTAACCGCGATGGCTGGGTAACGCACGATCTCCCACTGATCGCCCTCGTCCTTCTCCATCTGGTGCTCGAGCCAACCGGAGAGGTCGTCATCGTGCCAGCGGGTCTGGATCACCAGTACGCCGCCGCCGGGTGCGAGACGGGTGTACGCCGTGGAGGTGTACCAGTCCTTGATGCTCTGGCGGCTAGTCTCGGACGCGGCTTCCTCGGCGTTCTTGACCGGGTCGTCGATGATCAGGCAGTTGTGGGCGAGAACCTGGCCAGCAAAGAAGCAACGCGTGCCTTCCACCTGGATGTCGTAGACGCGCTCGCCTGTATCGCGTGCTCGCTCAACAGTGGAAACGGTGTCGACCCGGACTTGTGGTGCGTGATGTGACACGACGCGCACATCGTCACCAGATTCTCCGCCCGGTTGTTCGTCGGGTCGTGGTCCACGTGGTGGATGTGCATCCCGCTCTCCGCCACCCCGCAGGCTACGCAGCCATGATCCCGCTCCAGGATCAGCGGGCGCATCGAGCGAAACCAGAGCGCGTAGCTCGTCCCATCTTTGAACTTCGAGTTCCCCGACCCCGTCATCCGCGTGGAGTGCGCCGCGCTGGCGCAACCGCGCGAACAGAACTGCGTCCGGTGGGACTTCGGTTGGAAGCGCTCCCCGCAAATCTGGCAGGTCTTGGGTTCCAGCGTCACCCGCGACGGGGTGCACTCCTGGGAGCAGTACTTCGCATTGCGTGACCGGCTCGTCGGCCTCGGTGACCCGCATGTCGGACAGGTCCAACGTTGCGCCACCCCTAGGCATTCGTGGGAACAAGCCACCACTTGCAGCCCTTTCCGGACCGCTTTCCGCACTTCCCCCAGTGGCCTCTGCACGGGCGTTTTGCATTGTGTGCACGGGAGTTCGATCATCAAGCACGAGGACCGGGTCCCCCGGGCGAAGGTCCCGGGCTTCGATCCAGCCCACTGCGGGTACGTAGAAGCGATGATCTCGTGTAGCTCGGACTCGCCGCCCGGCAGCCGTTCCAATCTCAACCAGTCCTTTTTCGTCGACATGCGAGTGCGTAGCCCGAACGACGGAGGTGCCAACCTCCCCAGTAGCCCGGTCGATGGTAAGGACGCGCATCTGGGGCTGCAGCGTCTCGACCGCGACCGCGCCAGAGGGGGTCGAGACCAGCGTCCCTGCGGGGAAACAGTGCGCGCCCTTACCGGTGATCGGCCCGCCGACACCTGCCGGCTTGAACCCACCGCCAGCGGTAGTCATCCACCCCTCGGCGTTCTGGTTGTCCTTGTCGAGGAACGTCTGGTCGAAGACCGATTTGTACGCTTGGTCACGCAGGTGACCGCGCACTTTGCGGCTGAATCCCATCGCGAGGTCCGACGCGTAGGAGCAGCTGATGATCTCGAACTTCGGGAACTTGCCCAGTGCCCACGCCGGGAATTTGTCTGAGCAGATCTCGCTCTTGCCATGCCGCGGAGGCATCTGCAGCATCAGCCGAGGCGACTTCTTGTCGGCCACGTCCTGTAGGAACTTCTCCAGCCGGCGGCAGATGTCGCGGTGCACCCAGCCAGCCTCGTAATCCGGCTTTAGGCGCTGGATGAACGGTAGGAGGTGGCGCTGCGACAGCACGCGGCTCGCGAGCTCTCGCTCCTCGGGGGATGTCCGACGTTTTGCCTTCTGCGCGATGCTCTTGGCTGCGCTTTCAAGGCGGGCCTGGTCTTCCGCTCGGCCCTTCTCTCGCTTATCCCGCTCTCGGCGGACTTGCCGGCGCGAACGCTTAGCCTTGGCTTTGCGCTGCGCCGAGACTGTTTCGCGAGCGCGAGCGCGTTGACGCGCCATGCGGCGCGCCTCCGCTTGATCAGAAAGGCCTTCCTTGGCCAGAGGGCTATCCAGCCCTTGTTCCTCTTCACTCATCCTGAGCGGGGTCCTCGAGGATCTCGAAGTCACCTTCGATGGCCTCTGCTTCCTTACTGTTGTCGTACACCAGCTGCGCCAGATCCGACGTCCGCATCTGCTGCAGCTGCTGCATGGTCCGTTCGCCCACCTCGTGAGTGACCTCGACCTTCTCGGGCTCGTAGGCGCCGATCACCCTGCCGATCTCGCGCCACGCTGCGGTCATCTCCATGGAGTTCGCCGCCATGGACACCGAGTCGAGCAGTCCGTTGAGCACCGCGCGGCGGTCGAGCATCAGGTCCGACTTGTCCCGCTCCCGCAGCTCGGCCAGAGCGGCCTGCACGGCAGGGGACTTGAACGCCTTGTACGCCGCCACCTCGGGTGTGGCGTACCCGGCCAGGCGCGCGGCCTGGGCCTTGTTCAGCCCCTGATGGAGGCCGAATACGAACGCGCGTTGTTTTGCTTGGAGGTTCTCGACGAGCATTGCGAGATGGTCGCAGCCCCGGGACTGGGGCTGCAATTGCGTCTCATTCGCGGAACAGCAGCAGGTCTCGCAGCTCGCCCCAACGAGCACCGTCGCGATACGTGAACCACAGCAGTAGGGGCCAGATCGTCCCGAGCCACAGCGCCGCGAGGGTGCGGCGTCCGTACAGTCGGGCCAATACCGGGGTGGCATTCGGTCGGTGGTGCAGGTCGACGCGGATCGCAGCTGCGAACCACAGCGTGATCGCCAGGTATGCGCCGATAGCGACGCCAGCCGCGACGATCATCGGTTCGTCTCGATCAGTGCGGTCAGCTCAGCCTCGCTCATGGCGCCGACGTGGCGGTCGAGGAAGTGGCCTTCGTCGTTGGTGAGCACCAGCGTGGGTACCGAACGCACCCGGTGCGCCGCGGCGATGTCCGAGCGGTCGTC
>JBMYXJ010000006.1:0-19210 GCA_049608285.1 Mycobacterium sp.
GCCGGCGAGAAGGCGAGCCGGCGGCTCCCGCCCGGGACCGCCGGTTCTCCTCATTCACCAGCATCATGTCCAGATTCACCAGCATCATGTCCAGCGAGCGAGAATCTCTTTGGCCCGCCCAGCCAGCGCGGCCTGCAGGAACGGTCCGAAACTCACCCGCGCCACCCCCAACTGGGCGAATGACGCAGGGTCGTCCTGGTCCGGCATACTGATGGCGTTTACCGGCAATCTCAGCTCGGATGTCAAGCGCTGCAATGTCTCCGGGTCGTGGCGGCCCACCGGGTACAGCACATCCGCGCCCGCCTCGGCGGCCTCTTCGAGACGCGCGATCGCCCGGTCGACGCGGTCGGATGCATCACCGTCCTGACGCAGGAACAGGTCGGTTCGAGCGTTGACCACCATGTGCACCCCGGCGGCGTCAGCCGCGCAGCGCAAGCGCCCGACGAGCTCGGCATGCTCGCCCGCCGACCGTAGCCGCCCGCCATCGCTGTGCACGGTGTCCTCGATGTTGAGTCCGACAGCGCCAACGGACAACAGTCCTTCGACAAGTCGTACCGGTGTCTGTCCATACCCGGCCTCAATGTCGACCGAGACGGGCACATCGACTGCCCCGGTGATCTGGGCGACCTGGGCCAGCAATTCCTCGAACGTCATTCCCTCGTTGTCGGCCCTGCCGATCGAATCGGCGACCGGGTGACTGCCTACGGTGAGCGCCGCGAACCCAGCATCCACGGCCAGCCGCGCAGACCAGGCATCCCACACCGTGGGCAAGATCACCGGATCGCCGGGCCGATGCAGGCCCAGCAGCACCGCAGCGCGGCCCTTCAGTTCGTCGTATGCGACGGGCTCTTCTGCGCTCATCAACGTGACCTCTCTCACCATCACTTTGGTGTTGTGAATAGCATCGATTGCGTACTGTGATCCGAGACACCTTCAGCCCAGGGAGGTCCAATGTCCAGGAGCACCGAGCTCGCCGAGCTTCACGAATTGATCGGAAGCCTACGGCGATGTGTCACCTCGCTCGCGGCACGGTACGGCGATAGCCCAGCCACCCGCCGCGTCGTCAACGACGCCGAACGCATCTTCAACGACATCGACCGACTCGATATCGATGCCGAAGAACTGGAACTCGGCAGTGGCGTCAGCGGGCACCATCAGGTTGGCGAACGCATTGCGATTCCGGACACCCAGTACGATACGGATTTCTGGCGCGGCGTGGACGACGAAGGTATCGGCGGGACGCGCTGAGTGCGGTGGTTCGTGAACTACAGGACACGAACCGCGGCTACAACAACATAGAAAGGCAACAGTGAGCGCACCCACCGCCGACCGCAAAGCGACCGGCGTCTTTTCGCCTGGCCGCGCGCAGATCCCGCAACGCACGCTGCGCACCGACAACTGGCTGAAGTCGCCCATCATCATCGACCTTGGGTTCGCCGCCTTCGTCATCTACGCGACGGTGCGAGCGTTTCTGCAGAACAACTATTTCGTCCCCGAGTACCACTACCTGACACCGTTCTACTCGCCGTGTGTCAGTTTGGGCTGCACTCCGGAGGCCAGCCACTTCGGACAGTTCCTGCCCGACGTGTGGTGGTTGCCGTTCGCGGCGTTGTCGCTACCGTTCCTGCTGCTATTCCGGCTGACCTGCTACTACTACCGCGGCGCTTACTACCGCACGGTATGGCAAGCCCCGACAGCCTGCGCGGTCGCAGAGCCACACGCGACATACACCGGGGAGACGCGCCTTCCGCTGATCATCCAGAACAGCCACCGGTACTTCTTCTACATCGCCGTGATCATCTCGGTGATCAACACATACGACGCGATCAAGGCCTTTCACTCCCCGTCTGGCTTTGGGTTCGGTCTGGGCAACGTCATTCTTGTCGGGAACGTCGTGATGCTCTGGGTCTACACGGTGTCCTGCCACTCCTGCAGGCATGTCGCGGGCGGCCGGCTCAAACACTTCTCCAATCACCCCGTCCGCTACTGGATGTGGACACAGATCAGCAAGCTCAACGTGCGGCACAAGCAGTTCGCCTGGATCACCCTGGGCACTCTGATGCTGACCGACTTCTACATCATGTTGGTAGCCAGCGGCACTATCTCCGACCTGAGATTCATTGGCTAGCAAGTTTATTCGCAAGGTCAATCCCAAATACAAGTGAGGTTTGATGGCTTCGCACGAAGCTTCGCAGGACGGTCTCGGCCCAAGCGGCTCATCGGCCCCGGAACGCCACCAATACGATGTGGTGGTCATCGGCGCCGGTGGCGCTGGTCTGCGCGCGGTGATCGAAGCTCGCGAGCACGGTCTGCGGGTTGCGGTGGTGACCAAGTCCCTGTTCGGCAAGGCCCACACCGTGATGGCCGAGGGCGGCTGCGCGGCCGCGATGCGCAACGTCAACACCAAGGATTCCTGGCAGGTGCACTTCGGTGACACGATGCGCGGTGGCAAGTTCCTGAATAACTGGCGGATGGCCGAACTGCACGCTCAGGAAGCCCCCGACCGGGTCTGGGAGCTGGAGACCTACGGTGCGCTGTTCGACCGCACCAAGGACGGCAAGATCAGCCAGCGGAACTTCGGCGGGCACACCTATCCTCGCCTGGCCCACGTCGGCGATCGCACCGGGTTGGAGATCATCCGCACCCTGCAGCAGAAGATCGTCTCGCTGCAGCAGCAGGACAAGGAGGAACTCGGCGACTACGAAGCACGCATCCGGGTCTTCCACGAATGCTCGATCACCGATCTAATCTTGGACGAGGGGGCGAACGGAGCGACGGGGGAAGGACCGGGGAAGATCGCCGGGGCGTTCGGCTATTGGCGTGAAACCGGCAACTTCATCCTGTTCGAGGCACCGGCGGTGGTGCTGGCGACCGGCGGCATCGGGAAGTCGTTCAAGGTGTCCTCCAATTCCTGGGAGTACACCGGCGACGGGCACGCCCTGGCCCTGCGGGCGGGGTCGAACCTGATCAACATGGAGTTCATCCAATTCCACCCGACCGGGATGGTGTGGCCACTGTCGGTTAAGGGCATCCTGGTCACCGAGGGAGTCCGCGGCGACGGCGGAGTACTGAAAAACTCCGACGGCAAGCGGTTCATGTTCGACTACATCCCCCCGGTGTTCAAGGGGCAGTACGCCGAGACCGAAGAAGAAGCCGATCAGTGGCTCAAGGACAACGATTCCGCCCGCCGCACCCCGGACCTGCTGCCGCGCGACGAGGTCGCGCGGGCCATCGTCGCCGAGGTCAAGGCAGGCCGCGGGACTCCCCACGGCGGGGTCTACCTCGATATCGCCTCACGGATGCCCACAGAGGAGATCAGGCGTCGACTGCCCTCGATGTACCACCAGTTCATTGAGCTGGCCGAGGTCGACATCACCAAAGACGAGATGGAGGTCGGCCCGACCTGTCACTACGTGATGGGCGGTATCGAGGTCGACCCGGACACCGGCGCCGCCAAGACCCCGGGGCTATTCGCCGCAGGCGAGTGCGCGGGCGGCATGCACGGTTCCAATCGGTTGGGCGGCAACTCGCTGTCCGACCTCCTGGTATTCGGCCGCCGCGCGGGCCTCGGCGCGTCCGAGTACGTGAGCGCTTTGTCCGATCGACCCAGCGTCCCCCAGGGAGCCGTCGACACGGCGACCGAGATGGCGTTGGCGCCCTTCGCAGCGCACGCCAACCCGGAGAACCCGTACACGCTGCACTCCGAGCTGCAGCAGTCGATGAACGACTTGGTCGGCATCATCCGCAAGGAAGACGAGATCCAGGCGGCGCTGGCCAAACTCGACGAACTCAGGGCGCTCGTGCAGAACGTCTCCGTCGAAGGCGGACGCGTGTACAACCCAGGCTGGCACCTGGCGATCGACATGCGCAACATGCTGCTGGTCAGCGAATGTGTGGCCAAGGCCGCCCTGCAGCGCACTGAGAGCCGCGGCGGCCACACGCGCGACGACCACCCGCAGATGGACGCAAACTGGCGCAACACGCTGCTGGTGTGTAGCACGACCGAGGCTGCCACCGGCGACGCACTGGTTCCCGGTGTGACGGTGACCCCCGAAAGGCAGAGCCAAATGCGGCCGGACCTGCTGGAGTGTTTCGAACTCTCCGAACTCGAGAAGTATTACACCGATGCCGAACTCACCGAGCACCCCGGACGGAAGGGCTGAAGATGGCAGGCTCCACCGGAAAATACAATGTGAATCTTCGGGTCTGGCGCGGCGACGTGGGCGGCGGCGGACTGGACGATTTCACCGTCGAGGTGAACGACGGCGAGGTAGTTCTGGACATCATCCACCGACTGCAGGCCACCCAAACACCGGATCTGGCGGTGCGCTGGAACTGCGGTTCCTGCTCCGCTGAGATCAACGGCCGGCCCCGGCTGATGTGCATGACGCGCATGTCGACGTTCGGCGAAGACGAGACGGTCACTGTCACACCGCTGCGAACATTCCCGGTGATGCGGGACTTGGTCACCGATGTCTCGTTCAATTACGAGAAGGCCCGGGAGATTCCGTCCTTCGCGCCACCGAAGGATCTCCAGCCCGGCGACTACCGGATGCAGCAGGAGGACGTCAACCGCTCTCAAGAGTTCCGCAAGTGCATCGAATGCTTCCTGTGCCAAAACACCTGCCATGTGGTGCGCGACCATGAGGAGAACAAGAAGGCGTTCGCCGGTCCGCGCTACTTGATGCGCCAGGCTGAATTGGATATGCACCCGCTGGACACCCTGAAGAATCGTCCCGAGCAGGCGCAGGAGGACGACGGTCTGGGCTATTGCAACATCACCAAGTGCTGCACCGAAGTATGTCCCGAACACATCACGATCACCGATAACGCACTGATCCCGATGAAGGAACGCGCAGCGGACCGTAAGTACGATCCAGTCGTTTGGCTGGGCAACAAGTTGTTCCGTCGGGGCTAGTGGCCTTGCGCGAAACTCGACCTATTCCGGACGGAATCTACCCAGGCGTGACAGACTCCATCGCCACAAAACGCAGCGCCGGGGTCGCAGGCTCCATAGCGACCAACGCGAGTGCCGGAGTCGCCGGATCGATCGCCACCAACGCAAGTGCCGGAGTCGCAGGGTCGATCGGCACCGTCGGCAGTGCTGGCGTCGCCGGATCGATCGCCACCGCCGCAAGCGCCGCAATCGCTGGCAGCATTCTCACGGCCTTCTCCGTGGCCTGCCGCAAGTGCGCTGCCTGCCTGGGCTGCATCGCCTGCACGGAGTGCCGGGCATGCGTGGGATGCGTTGGGTGCTCGGACTGCACCGGTTGCGTGGGTTGCGTGAACTGCTCAGGTCTTCGCAACGCAGTCGGCGTGCGCAACGTGCATGCCTGAAACCAGTTGTCAGGATCGAAGTAGACTTCGATTTCGCTGGTCCACGCGCTAGATTCGACGCCGGACCCGCCTCGATGAAAGGCCAGAACTATGCCGACCATGTCGCCTTCAAGCGGACTGTTGCTCGACCCGAACAGATTCGACCCACAGCACCTCGATCCAGAATCCCGGCGCCAGCTGCGCGCCTTGATCGAGTGGTTCGAGGAACGTGGGAAACAAAGACTGCTCCGCGATGACCTGGAAGCAACGTGGGTCACCGATTTCCTGGACTTCGTCAAGCGAGAGCGATTGTTCGCCACATTCCTAACCCCTTCGGAGTTCGCCGAAGGTGACGCCAACAAGCGCTGGGACACCTCCCGTAATGCTGTGTTGAGTGAGATTCTCGGCTTTTACGGGCTGGCCTACTGGTACGCCGAGCAAGTCACCATCCTCGGCCTGGGTCCGATCTGGCAGAGCGACAACATCAAGGCCAAGGAGAAGGCGGCTGCGCAACTTGAGGGGGGCGGCGTGATGGCGTTCGCCCTCTCCGAACGCGACCACGGTGCCGACATCTACAACACGGACCTGCTGCTGACCCCGGCAGCCGACGGCGACGACGACGGTGTGGTATTCCGGGCCTCAGGCGAGAAGTACTACATCGGAAACGGAAACGTGGCCGGCATGGTGTCGGTGTTCTCCCGCCGCACCGACGTCGAGGGCGCAGACGGCTACATCTGGTTCGTCGCCGACAGCGAACACCCGAAGTACAAGCTGCTCGGCAACGTGGTGCACGGCCAGATGTTCGTCAGCAACTTCGCTCTCGAGGACTACCCAGTGCACGAAGAGGACATCCTGTGCACGGGTCCGGAAGCATTCTCGGCAGCCCTCAATACCGTCAACGTGGGCAAGTTCAACCTGTGTAGCGGTTCGATCGGCATGTGCGAACACGCGTTCTACGAAGCGATCACCCACGCGAACAATCGCATCCTGTACGGCAACCCGGTCACCGATTTTCCCCATGTGCGAGCCAGTTTTGTCGACGCCTACACCAGGTTGATCGCGATGAAAGCGTTCAGCGACCGCGCCATCGACTACTTCCGCAGCGCCAGCCTCGAGGACCGTCGCTACCTGCTGTTCAATCCGGTAACCAAGTCTAAGGTCACCTCTGAGGGCGAAAAGGTGGTCACCCTACTCTGGGATGTACTGGCCGCCAAAGGTTTCGAAAAGAACACGTATTTCTGCGAGGTTGCCCGGCTCATCGGGGCGCTACCCCGATTGGAAGGCACCGTGCACGTCAACGTTGCACAGATCTTGAAGTTCATGCCGAACTACATGTTCAATCCCGCCGATTACCCCGCGATCGGCACCCGCAATGACCCTGCCGACGACGTGTTCTTCTGGTCTCAGGGCCCGGCCCGTGGTGCCTCGAAGGTGCAGTTCGCGGACTGGGCTCCGGTCTACGAGAAAAACTCCGACGTAGCGAATGTCGCCCGATTCTACGAGCAGGTGCAGGCGCTGAAGGAGCTACTCATCACCGCAGCCCCCGACGCCGATCAGCAGAAAGACCTCGACTTCGTCCTCGTCATCGGGCACCTGTTCTCCCTGGTGGTTTATGGCCAACTGATCCTTGAGCAAGCCGAGCTGATCGGTCTCGATCGCGATTTGGTGGACCAGATATTCGATATCCAGGTACGCGACTTCTCCGCGTATGCCATCGCGCTGCACGGCAAGCCAAGTTCCACACCCAAACAGCAGGAGTGGGCCCTGTCGGCCGTACGCAAGCCGGCGGCAGACTCGGCGCGCTTCGACCGGGTCTGGGAGCAGGTAAAAAGCTACGACGGCGCATACGAGATGCGGGCCTGATCCGAGTAGGCCGGCCTGCGGTTTCCGTTGCACCGCAGCACTCGAAAGTCAGCGGGGTTTCTCCCGCTGCTGTACGCCTCAGCCGCCAAGCCTGCGGAACGTGCTGCGGTGGAAAACGATCGGCGGCACGTCCGGATGCACAGTGATGTCGCTGACCCGCAGAATCACGATCGTATGATCCCCCGCCGGAATCAACTGTTCGATAGCGCTTTCCAGCCACACGCTGGTCCCATGGACGAACACCGCGCCCCGTTCGGTCGATGCCGTTTCCAGCCCTGCGAACCGGTCGCCCGTCTTGGCGGCCAGAGCCCGCGCGGCGTCGTCATGTGATTCGCCGAGCACGCTGATACCGAGGTAAGGAACGTCCTTGAGCCGGGGCCAGGTCGCTGACGTGTTCTGCACACAGAACGAGACCAACGGCGGGTCGAGTGAAACCGGGACAAATGTGCTGGCCGCCAGGCCGATGCGGGTGTCCTCGATCTCCGCGGCGATCGCAATAACGCCGGAGGGGAAGTGCCCGAAAGCCTCCCTAAGGGCCGACGGGCTGAGATGGGTCCCCGAATTGGTCCTTGCACCGCTCATCGCCACCATCATCACACGTGTGCGTGCGTGCCCGACGTCGGCGTCTCAGAACGGGAGCGAGAACGGTCCGAGGTCCAGCAGCGTGATCCGGCCCGGACCGATCGCCCCGTCCAGACTCATCGGAATCGACACTCCCGAACCACCGATGAGGGCCGGTTCGGCTGCGACCACGTCGATGTCGGGAACTACCGTCGAATCACACCTGCGCGTGCGCGGTTGCCATGTTCCGAAGTGCCCAGCGGCGAACGGTAGGGTAACGCCCATGCTCAACTCGTCCGTGTGGTCCGTGCTGCGCGAACGTATCGGACGGCAGCCCAACGCCATCGCGTTCCGATCCACGCGCGACGGGCAGGATCCATCGGTCTGGCATCACGCCTGACGATCGTCGACAAACCAGAGACTTCTCATGTGGATCACGCTCCTGGCGATTGCCGTTGCGGTCAGCCTGGAACCGTTCCGGATCGGCATGACGATTCTGATGATCAACCGGCCCCGGCCAGCACTGCAGCTACTGGCCTTCCTCGCTGGCGGATTCGTGATGGGCACCACGGTGGGCGTGATCGTGGTGTTCGTACTGCGCCCGGCAGTCGAGTCCGCGCATTTGTCACTACCCATCGTTCACATCGTGGTCGGCGCCATCCTGCTGATAAACGCTGTGTTCGTGGCGACGGGCCTGCTAGGAGGCAAACGGAACAGCGGGCCACCGGGCCGGGTAGGCCGAATAGCGGCAGCGCTCGCCGCCCGCACCCGAAGGTTGCTCACTGGCCGCTCGCTGTGGGTTGCGGGCATCGCGGGCCTCGGCATCGCGCTACCGTCCATCGACTTCTTCGCAGCGCTGGCACTTATCGTGGCCTCTGGCTCCCCGGCTGCCATCCAGTTCGGCGCCATCATAGTGTTCAACATGGTGGCGTTCGCGCTGGTGGAGATCCCCCTGCTGTGCTACCTGGTGGCACCGGAGCGAACCCGGGCCACCCTGGATGCACTGCATCGCCGGCTGCGCTCTAACGGCCGCCTCGGGGTAGCCGCACTGATAGCCGCGATCGGGTGCGTGCTGCTCGGCGTGGGGATTGCCGCAATCTAGCGGCGGTCCGAGGCGCGGTAGCTAAGGCTAGAAGCCGAGCCCGGCACCCAGGAAGGAGAAAATCTGCGATATGGGGTCTGCGTCGCCGCCAAAGGCCGCCTGGGTAATCGGTGCGGTGACCTCTGCAGGGTCATAGCCGTTCACCGGATCCACCGTGATCGGAGCCGTCGCCGGGTTGTCGTTTCGTGAGTAGCCCGCATCTACGTAGGGTTGCAGAACCGCGTCGAGCTCTAGCAAGGTCTCTTTCGGCACCCCAAGGTACTTCAAGGGCAGGACCAGCGGGAGGTGCTCCGCGGGAACCATGTACGTCGTCGTCTTGGCACCCCTGGAGTTGACGGTCGTTCGGATATTCTGCGACGGCACCATGCTCGGATCGGTGAACGCGACCGCGCTATGAACAGTCGGCAGGCCCACGACGGCATTGGCGACAGATATCCAATTGTCCGGCCGGTCCGGCCAGTCAGCGGCAAGGTCGTAGGCGGAGACGAAATTGTAGGTGTCGTACTGACTCTCCACCGGCTCAGGTATGCGGTAGTCCAATGACGGAACGACACTGCCGACGGGAAACATTTGGGTCAGGAAACCCTCACCGAATCCGTGCTGCCCCACCGGTGGCCCGTACATCGCGAAGCTCAATTGATCTGGCGGCGGAGCGGCCGGATCATAGGCAAGGTCTCGCTGAACCTGGTCGAGCACCATTGCGCCTTCGGACAGGCCATGCACCGTTCCCGGGCCACCCGCACGGATCGCGCTTACGGTGTCGGGCGCTCCGACGTCGACCGACTCACCGATGCTGGGGCCGTCGAAACCCACGGCCGGGAACTCCTCGTTCAGCGGACCCGTGAAGCCTGGGAACAGCCGCTCAAGGGTGTGCCCTTGGACCTGCCCAGCGGGATAGTCGACAATTTCACGGTCCTGCCGCGGGAACCAGTTCGCGCCGGTAGCCCTGATGAACTCCTCGTACGGAACGTTCGATACGTGGGCGCCGCCGAGCGCGTACGCGGTACCCGGGGTGCCCAGCGGCGCCGGACCGTCGGACGAAGCGGAAGGAGTCGGCGGCACGAAAGGTTCGTCATCGGCCGCCGCGCTCCCGAATCCGAGACAGCCCGCAGCGCTGACGGTTGCCAGCGCAGTGCCGAAAGCCAATAGCCGCTTCATCCCGTAGCTCACACCCGCTCCCCGCTCGCTAGGCCGTATGTCGGTGCCGACCTAGACATTACACTCCCCACCTGCACTCACCACCGGGCCGAAGCCGACGACGGGGGTCGCCGCTGCGCGACTTGGCCCTATTGATCACCGCCACAGGTCTTTGCCCGGCGACTGCGACGATGCTCATCCTGATCCAGCGTCTAACCGAACGTATTGGTCCTGGCGATACTGCTCGGCGCAGGCGGTGCGCTGGATCTTGCCGCTTGTCGTGGTGGGAATAGCCCCGGAAGGGACCAGAACGAGATCCCCGACGTTCAGGCCGTGGGCATTGGATATCGCGGCGGTCACCGCGCTCTTGACCTCGCCGAGCCAGCGCATCGCCGTGTCGTCGGTCTCAGCTGGCTTCTTTAGCTCAATGACGGTGACCAGCTCTTCGGTGCCGTTCACCGGAACCGATATCGCCGCAACCCGACCGCGGGTGATCTCTTGCACCGTGGCCTCAATGTCTTCGGGATAGTGATTGCGGCCCCGAATGATGAGTAGATCCTTGATGCGGCCGACGATGAAAAACTCGCCCTCGTAGATGAAACCGAGATCTCCGGTTCGCAGCCACGGCCCGTCTGGAGTGCCAGGCGACGGGTCGACGAGGGTTGCGCCAAAGCAGCTCTGTTCCTCTCGTGGTTTGCCCCAATAGCCTTCGGCGACGTTCTCGCCGTGCACCCAAATTTCACCGATCACGTCCGGCGGGCACTCGCGATGGTTCTCGCTGTCGACGATCCGCAACAAGGGGGATCGCGGCACCTGGTACTTGACCAGCGCCGTACCTTTCCCGGCCGCGCAGGATTGAACGCGGCCCGCTCCCAGTTCTCCGCTATCAAAGTGGGCGGCCGGGGACGATTCACTCCAGATGCTCGTCGTCACGAACACCGTTCCCTCCGCCAGACCGTATGCAGGACGCATCATGTGGTCTCGGAAATTGAAGTGCGCAAACCGATCGACGAAGCGACGCAACGTAGCTGCTTCCACACGTTCGGCGCCGCTGATGATCCCCACCACCTCGCCGAGGTCCAATCCAGCCAGGTCGCCGTCGGTTGTCTTGCGTGCGGCCAGATCAAATGCGAAATTCGGCGCCGACGACCACGCGTGAGGGTTTTCGGCCATAGCGCGCACCCAACGGGCCGGGCTTTCCAAGAACGAAACTGGGCTCATCAGCTCGGCGCGTTTCCCGCTGAGGATCGGTGCGCACACGCCCAGGACCAGACCCATGTCATGGTAGAAGGGCAGCCACGACACGAGAGTGGTGTCAAGTGGGGCGGGAGTCTCCGCGAAGAAGCTCCCCATCAGTTGCTCAAAATTCACCGTGAGGTTGCGGTGCGAAATCATCACACCGGTCGGCGCCCTGGTCGAACCCGAGCTATACTGCAGGTAGGCGATTTCCGGCAATTCAGCCAGCTCAAGGCTTGGTGTGCCCTGATCATCCAAATTCAATGAATCGATCTCGATGATCTCAGGTGCGGTGCTCGGAATAGGCTGAGCGACGTAGTCATGGACATCCTCCGCGACCGCGGACGTAGTGAGAACCACCGTGGGCTCCGTATCGGCAAGAACGGCGCCCACCCGGTCACCGCTGGCGCCCCGATACGGCAAGGGCAAAGGGACCGCGACGAGTCCCGCCTGCATGGCCCCCAGGAAGGCCTGGATGTAGCCGAGGCCCTGTGGGGCCAGTATCAGCGCCCGGTCACCGACCGACCCATGGAGCCGGATCGCTCGTGCGGCGTTCATCGTCTGGCGCGACAGCTGCGACCAGGTAAGACTCTCGCGAACACCCGCGGGGTCGTTGACGTAATCGGTAAATGTGTAGGCGACATCGTCAGGGCGCAGGCTGGCGCGCCCGTGCAACATCGACAGTATTGATGTCTGAGACGTATGGGTCACGCTATGTCCGTACCAACTCTTCTAGTCCGCATACACGGAGCGATCGTCCGATTGTGGATTCGCGAAATAGCGGCTCAATCATCCCCAACTCCTGACCGCTTCGATTCGACTCGTAGTTTCACATACACCGCTGCATCCGCTAGTGCCCCAGCCGGCTGTCAGCCGACTTCGGCTGGCGCCCGCGACTCCGAAGATCCTGGCCGCCGCGGCCCCATCCGCGACGGCCACCAGTTCGCCCGGCCGACCAGCGCAGCGATGGCCGGCACCGTGATGGTGCGCACCACGAAGGTATCCAACAGGATCCCCACACCGATCACGAAACCGCCCTGGACGACGAGGCCGATGCTGGAGAACATCAGACCGGCCATCGACGCTGCGAAGATCAGACCCGCTGCGGTGATCACACCGCCCGTCGACCCCAAGGTGCGGATGACGCCGTATCGAACGCTGTGCGGTGATTCGTCTCGCATTCGCGACACAAAGAGCATGTTGTAGTCGGAGCCCACGGCCACCAACACCACGAAGGCCAGCGGCGGCACACTCCAATGCAACGGCTCGTCGAGTATCACTTGGAACGCCAGAACGCCGATACCGATTGCCGCGAAATACGACACAACAACCGAACCGACGAGATACAGCGGCGCGATGATCGAACGCAGCAGCACGGTCAATGTCAGCAGGACGACGATGAGGGCAGCGACGATGATGAACCGGATGTCACGCTCGTAGTAGTCACGGGTGTCGCGCAGTGCGGCGGGGAATCCGCCCATCGAGATCGTCGCGTCGGCGAGAGTCGTGTTGGGTTGAGCGCCCCGGGCGATGTCATTGATCGCATTGACCTGATCCATCGCCTCGGTACCGAACGGGTTGAGGTTGGTCTGGACCAGATAGCGCACGGAGTGACCATCGGGCGAAATGAAAGCCTCGGCGGCCTTTTGAAACTCCACTGCATTCAGCACTTCGGCCGGGATACTGAAGCCCGCCATTGAGGAGCTGGCCGCATTGTGTCGCATCAGCAACAGGAAATCCGAGGCCTCGGTGAGCCCGGATGCCATCACGTCGACCTGGTCGACCAGTTCGTCAACGCCGTCCGACACCTGTCTGCTTCCGTCGGCCAATTGGTCGGCGCCGTCCTGCAGCTCAGTCAACCTCGTCTGCGCGCCGCCAGGTTTATCCAGCCCCAGGGCACGGACGGTTTTGTTGGCGGCCGCGAGTGCACCGTTCAGCTGGCTGACTGTGGAGTTGAGAGTTTGGCTGTCGCCGAAATCCCGTAACTGACCTCCAAGTTCGTTGATCTGGTCCAGGCTTCCGTCATTACGCGCAGCGATTATCTGCTGAAACTGCCCGCGGGTACTGGTGCAGGAGGGGTTGGCGTCACAAACCGGGTTGCCCTGCAGCGCGTTCAGGACCGGACCTATCCAGGCGAACATGTCCCTCATGGCAGCGAAATTCACGCCCATGGAAACTCCGAGCTCATTGACGCTTTGGACGAGTGCTGCCGCAGTTGCGACGTCCCGCACCAACTTGTCGCCTCCGTATTGATATCTCGCCGAGGAGAGTGCGTTGGCCAGGCTCTGTATACCGGGGACGATCGCGTTGACCTCTGCGCGTACGTCACTGAGGCTGTCGGCGAGCTTATTGGCGCCGGCTGTCAGTCTGTCGAGGTCGCCGGTGCGTTCACCGATCAGGGCAGCGCCATCGGCCAGACGGTCTCCGACGATGCCCGCCTGGAAGGTGGCCCGGAACTCCGGGGGCACCTCTCCCAGCGGCCTGGTGATACCACTGACCAGCGAAACGTCCGGCAATTGAGCAATGCGCGATGCCATCTGCTCCAAGTCCGCCAGAGCTTGCGGCCTACGCAGGTCGTGCGGCGACTGGACGAGAATGTATTGCGGGATGGACTGGCTGATGGGGAAATGGCGCTCCAGTGCGGCATACCCGACCGAACTCGGCGCCGACGCCTCTACGACCTTGCGATCGTCGTAGTTGAAGCGAGCAAAGGCCGCGCTGCTGGCCAGCAGGACCAAGACCAGCACGCTGGCAACCAGATGCGGGACCGGCCGACGCACAATGCGGATGCCCGAACGTCTCCAGAACCGAGCGGTCAGTTCGCGTCGGGGCTTGACCCATCCGCGTGGCCCGGCGAGCGTCAGTATTGCCGGTAGCAAGGTCAGTCCGGCCAGGTAGGCAACGCCGATACCGATAGCCGATGACACACCGACGGATCTGAAAACCCCCATCTGGGCGAAGTTCATGACGAGGAACGTGACGCCTACTGTCGCCGCGGATGCGGTGATGACCTTTCCGATCGAGATCATCGCCGACTTGACCGCCTGATCGAAGTCAGCGCCCGAGCGCAGATAGTCGTGATAGCGGCTGATGAGAAAGACGGCGTAGTCCGTTCCGGCGCCGGCCATGATCGCGCTCAGAAATACGATGGACTGGTTGGAGACGCCCGCACCGGTAAGTTGGGAGTATCCGGCCACTACGGCCTGCGCGATCATCAGCGACGATCCGATCGTCACCAACGGCAGCAGCATGGTGATTGCGCTGCGATACACCAGCAACAGCACTCCGAGGACCAGCACGGCGATCGCGATCTCGATGGGGAGGCGATCTTGCTCACCAGCGACGGTGAGGTCAGCGACGGTGGCCGCGGGGCCGGTGACATAGACGGTAAGTGATCCGCCCTCAGGCACTTGGTGCTGGATGACGTCGGCAACTCGGTTGTACGACTCGAAGGCTCGCGGTGTGCCCAACTCACCTTCGAGGCTGACCGGCAACACCCAAGTTGTCTTGTCTTCGCTGGTCAGAAACTTACGCAGCTGTGGCGTGCTGAGGAAATCCTGGACCGCAACAACATCGGTGATGTCGTGGCGCAATGCGGCCACCACCTTGCGGTAGACAACTTCGTCTGCCGGCTTGAGCCCGGTTTCATTGATGAAAGCAACAACGAGAAGGTTGTCCGAGCCCGCTTCTTCGAATGCCTCGGCCATCTTTGTCGCAGTGACACTGGACGGTGCGTCACTGGGCAGGATGACGAGCGGATGTTTCTCGGCCATCTCGCCCAGAGATGGGAACGACAGCGGTAGGGCGATGGCCAGCGCGACCCAGACCCCGATGACCGCCCAGGGCCACCGGACCACGACGTCGGCTAGCCGCCGCATATCGCCCTCACCCTCGCCTGGAAACAGCGATATGGCCCGAAGGTGACCGATCGGCCCGCCGGAAATCCATAGCCTGCGAAGTGTTCCACGCTACGCGACGCGCCCCCAGCGCCCAGTGTCGGCGACGAGCGTGGACACGGACTTCATTGCCTGCATATATCGGGTAACAGACTTCTCGGCGACTGGATTGTCGGGATGCATGATTGCCATCACCGTCCCCTCGCCATATCGGAAGATGTAGATAGTCAGCTGATACGAAAAACGGCCATCAGGGTAAATTCCGATATTGTCCGCAAGCCCTAATTCACCCGCCGCAAGCACTGCGTTCATCGGGGCGGCACCTCCGTGTAGAAAATTCGACACCGGGAAGTTTGGGGGCGGCCAACTCAACCACGGCGCCAACTCCAACACTCGGTAGTACGGCACTTTCGCCATCTTCAGACCCGAGTCGAAAGAAGCCTGCGCTGCGGCCGCGGCCTCCTCGAACGAGGCTGCGCCGATCGGGACCGTGATCGGAATCAAGCCGGTAAACCAGCCCTGCGTCATGAAGTTGTCCGATGCCGAGCGCGAATCCCGAGGAGTTAGGCCGTAGTAGGTGAGCGCGCCCGTTAATTCATGCTCTACCTGCGCCAGGCAGGCGAACAAGCCACCGACGAAACGCGAGCCGGCTGCCGCACAGGCAGCCTCAAAACGTTCTGTCTGCGCACCGTCCATCAGCATTTCAGAGGACATGCCGCTGCTGGTCGCCTCCAGTGGGTTGCCCAACGGAAGCGGGAACTCAGGGAAACCACCACCGTTTTCCTCCGCAAAGTCGATCCACGCCTGCACTTCGGGGGAATCCAACGTCAACTCCGAGGTCAACGCGCGCTCACGGATACAGAAGTCGTCGAAACTGCCGGCATCTGGAAGCGTGAGACCCTCTCCACCTCCACTCAGCGCCGAATACATCCCATTGGCTTCCAGCATCGTTGTGCCGATCAACGTCGCGTCCCCATGAACGTGATCCATGGAAGCGAAAAAAGTGAAGTGATCTTCTTTCTGGATTATCCCGAACGTGAAGCATCCCCACTCCAAGGGATTCGGAATGTCGACCACATGCGCGTGTATCTCCTCGACCGCCATGTTGCCGTGCTCGATCGGCACGAATTCAATGTCCGCCGGATCCTCAATGGCGTGCCGGATGAATTCTCCATCACCGGCGTCCTCGAACCAACTACGGAATGTGTCGTGCCGGCGCAGGTATGCATTGACGGCGTAATCCATGGCAGAAATATCGCATTGCCCGTGGACATCACAACTTGCGACGATTTGCCGGGAGAAGTTCTGCCCGGCAGCTGTCTGCCGGCAGTAGTTACGAAGATGTTGACGCTGCATGTAACTAACTGGCACCGAACTGACCTCGGCTTGCCGAGCCTTTTCCTGAGAGGTCGGCGTCGGATGCCACGAGGTCACCAAACCCCCGCTCAACTCCCATTCGTCGAGCGCGCCGACCGTGATCTTCCCGATGCGCAAAAGATCGTCCTCCCTGCTCGGCCGGCCCCGATCCGGCTGCACTGTTGTAAGCATCAACATACCCAAGGTTCATTTGCCGTCGACCCCGCAGTGGCAGCCGCTCGAGAGGGCACGAATGGGTGTAGTTGTTAGCTAGCAGCTATCCTTGCGCAGTGAACAGCGATATAGTGTCCGCCCGAGATCCGAGCGAGCAGGCTCCTCGTTTTGCCATCGTCGGCTACGCGGCCCGTTTTCCAGGTGCCGAGGATGCCGATGAGTTCTGGGATCTACTGCGCGAGGGTCGCGACGCGATATCGGACGTGCCCGAGGACCGCTGGGACGTCGACGAATTCTTCGACCCGGAGCCTGGCGCCGCCGGCAAGGTAGTGACCCGCCGCGCGGGATTCGTCGATGACGCGACAGGGTTCGACGCACCGTTCTTCGGTATGTCGACCCGCGAGGCCAGGTTGATGGATCCTCAGCATCGGCTCCTGCTGGAGATGGCGTGGCGCGCGGTCGAGCATTCAGGCACCGCGCCCTCTGCTTTGGCCAACACCAACACCGGGGTGTTCGTCGGTTTGGCCACCCACGACTACCTAGGAATGGCCTCTGGCCTGCTGACTTACCCGGAGATCGAGGCCTATCTGGCCATCGGTACGTCGAATGCGGCAGCCGCAGGACGAATCAGCTATCGGTTGGGGCTGCAGGGACCTGCGGTCGCCGTCGACACGGCGTGCAGCTCGTCACTGGTGGCAATTCATCAGGCATGCCAAGCGTTGCGCTTGGGCGAATGTGACCTTGCGCTGGCCGGCGGGGCGAATGTCCTCCTCGCGCCCGCGACCATGATCACGTTCTCCAACGCGAACATGCTCGCGCCCGACGGCAAGTGCAAGACATTCGACGCGGCTGCCGACGGCTACGTGCGTGGCGAGGGTTGCGGTGTGATCGTCATCAAGCGACTTGAGGACGCGATCAACGATGGTGACCGGATTCGGGCCGTAATCCGTGGCAGCGCGATCAATCAGGACGGCGCATCGGGTGGCTTGACGGTGCCGAACGGCGTTGCTCAGCAGCGGGTGATCGCCGATGCCCTTGCGCGAGCCGATCTCGAACCCAGCGATGTCGAATATCTGGAAGCACACGGCACCGGTACATCTTTGGGCGACCCGATCGAGGCCCGCGCCCTCGGCACCGTCCTGGGACGCGGCCGCGCCGCCGATGCTCCGTTGTTGATCGGCGCAATCAAGACGAACCTCGGGCACACCGAGGCGGCTGCGGGCATCGTGGGCTTCGCGAAGACCGTTCTCGCCCTGCAGCGCGGCCGAATCCCCGGCAACCTCGACTACCAATCGCCCAATCCGCACATCCCGTTCGACAATCTACGGCTCAAAGTCGTTGCCGAACCGACCGACTGGCCCCAGGCCGACCGGCCACGGACCGCCGGCGTCTCCTCCTTCGGATTCGGCGGTACCAATGCACACGTCGTCCTGCAGCAGGCGCCTGACTACACGCTCCAGAGCATTGCCGACGAGGGATCCCGTTCGCCGATCACCACGCTGGTGTTGTCCGGCAAGTCGCCTCACCGCATTGCGTCGAATGCCGACGCGCTGGCCAATTGGATGACGAGCGCCGGCGAGCACGTCACGCTGGCCGACGTGGCACACACGCTGAATCATCATCGTGCCCAACACGCGAAGTTCGCCACAGTCAGCAGCCGCGACCGAGCCAATGCGCTGACCGGATTGCGGGCGCTGGCCCGAGGGCAGTCCGCACCCGGAGTCGTCACCCGGCACGTGGGGTCGTGCCGCCCGGGCAACGTGTTCGTCTATTCCGGCCAGGGTTCGCAGTGGACCGGTATGGGCCGCCGACTGCTGGCCGACGAGCCCGCGTTCGCCGCCGCGATCGCCGATCTGGAATCAGTGTTCGTCGAACAAGTCGGTTTCTCTTTGCAGCAGATCATCCACGACGGCGAGACAGTGACCGGCATCGACCGAATCCAGCCGGTGCTGGTCGGGATGCAGCTGGCGCTGACCGAACTATGGCGCGCATACGGCGTCCACCCCGACGCCGTCATCGGCCACTCCATGGGTGAGGTTGCCGCGTCAGTGGTCGCCGGTGCGCTGTCGGTCGCCGACGGATTGAAAGTGATCGCCACCCGGTCCAAACTGATGTCCCGGCTCTCCGGCCAGGGCGCGATGGCCTTGATCGAGCTCGATCCGGAGGCTGCCAGCGAGCTCATTGCGAGGTACCCGAACGTCACCCTCGCTGTCTACGCGTCGCCGCGGCAGAGTGTCATCGCGGGCCCCCCCGATCAGGTGGACGCGGTGATCGCGGTTGTCTCGGCTCAGGACCGGTTAGCGCGACGCATCGAGGTGGACGTCGCGTCGCACCATCCGACGATTGACCCCATCCTCCCCGAACTGCGGGCAGCGCTCAGCGATCTGAGCCCTGCGGTACCGAACATCCCGATCATCACCACCACCCGGGACCACGACGGCCCCGAGCCGGTGTTCGACGCCGCCTACTGGGCAGACAACCTGCGCAACCCGGTCCGGTTCCAGCAGGCAGTCGCAGCAGCAGGCACCGAACTGGGCACCTTCATCGAGGTGAGTCCGCATCCGCTGCT
>JBMYXJ010000007.1:0-19049 GCA_049608285.1 Mycobacterium sp.
GGGACGGCAACGTCACCGACCCGTCGTGGACCTACGAGATCGTGGAAGGCCTGCGGTTCGGGAACGGCTTCGCCGACAGCCTGTTCGACTCTGTGGTCTACGTGTCGTTTCAGGAACTGGCCACCCGCATCTCACACCGCAACACCGGCAAAGCCTGCGACGAGACGATCGCCGACCAGCTGCTGGCCAGGGTGTCGGCCGATGAGAACCTACACATGATCTTCTACCGCGACGTCAGCGCAGCGGGTCTGGACATAGCCCCCAACCAGGCGATGAAGTCGGTGCACAAGGTACTACGCAACTTCCGGATGCCCGGCACCACCGTGCCCGAGTTCCGGCGCAAGGCCGTGATCATCGCTGTCGGCGGTGTGTACGATCCGCGAATCCATCTCAATGAGGTCGTCATGCCGGTGCTGAAGAAATGGCGGATCTTCGAGCGCGAAGATTTCACCGGCGAGGCAGCGTGGATGCGCGACGATCTCGGCCTGCTGATTGAGGAACTCGAGGAAGCCGGCGAAAAGTTCGACGTGTCCAAGCAGCGATACCTCGAGCGGGAGGCCCGCAAGGCCGAGCGAATCACCGCGAGCAGGGTGCTCACTACCAAAGGGACGCTAACGGTCAGCGGGAGATAACCGCCCTGCCCAGTGGCCTGAACTCCCCTCCCAGGGAGTGCCCAAGATCAGCATGCGACGAGAATGGCCGCACCACTACCGCCACGCTCAGGAGACCGAGACGTGAATGTGGTCGAAGTGAGCGCTGACCCGCCACATCGTGTACGTAACACCGAACCGTCCCGCCTGACTGAGAACATCGGCGTTGATGGCATCGCCAAGAGCCATGTTCGAGCCGATCATGATGTCGATCGCTCGGCCACTCGGGTGATCGGGCAGCGGGTCCGAGCGCACGCCACCGATGGATTGGACACCGGGGTAGGTGGCGATGATGTACGCCGAAAGGGCCCGCGCGTTGGGGACCAGACCGCGCATCCCGACCGTGGGGATAGCCGCCCCTGGTCCCAACGCTTCCTGCATGGCGGGGGTAAGCGAGGCGTAGCTTGTTTTGACCACAGCGACCTTCGTCTGCAGTTCAGACTGTTTCCCCTGCAGCTCAGCTCGCACAGCGGCGGCCGCGTCGGCCGCCGCCTTGACCCCCGCCGCCGACTTGGCAGAGGCCGCCTCGATGGTCCGCGCCTCTCTCTCGACCTGGCGGAAGTTCTGCAGCTGTTGGGACATCGTGGCGTCAAGCACACGCTGGATGGCCAGTTTGTCGATGAAGCGCTGCGGCGACGCCGCAGTTAGGAACGCATGGAGGTCTTCACCACTCCCCCCCATATAGGCAGCTGCGGCAATATTGTCGACGGCGACTTGGTGGGGCGTTAGCTGGGCCTTGGCGGCGTTAAGCGCTGCCAGATCATTGGCGTGCTTCGTGTCTGCCTCGCGCTGCATCTGCAGCATCATGTCCAGGTCCAGCTGGGCCGCCTGCACGGCCTCAAGCAGCTGTTCAGCCTGCCGGGACAACTCGTTGAAGCTTGCGACGTCGTCCTGGGCCGGGTCAGCGTACGCGCCGCCGATCCACGCCGCGCTGAGGGCCGTCAGTCCGACGATCACCGCGACTACTGGCCTGTAGACAGCGGATTTCGACGCAATAAGGGAGTGAAACTTCAAGAATACTTATCCTTTGACTAGGGGCGACGTCTCCGTCGCACTGCCTGTCCATGAGCCTCAGCTTTCGAGAAGGCTACGAAAACGACGTCGGCTTTGTCCAACCAGGGGCCTAATCCCGTGCTGTTCCTGAGCTAAACCGTCACAACAGCACCACCGGCCACACCTTTTACGCTCCACGCTAGGCAAGGCGAATGGCCCACACGTGACCTCGGTGCGTTCCCAACATCGTGTGACGACGTCGCGTCGCACGCGACCGTTTTTGTGGCACTTCGAGGTTCGGTCTCGCCTAGAATTTGGGTTAGCGCGTCACGGGCGCTCGACCGGTCCAACGACGCGGGCGGCCGCTTCGACAGCAGCGGCGCGGCGGCTGGCGATCACACTCGCGTCTGTGGTGGCCAGACCCGGATCGGGCCAGTAGGCCCACCCCAGGCCGATAGCGAACAGCAGAACCAGGAGCTGCCGCGGGTCCCATGCCGGATCGACATGCCCCCGCGCCTGCGCTCGTTCTAGAGAAGCGATTGCCCGGTCAAGTACGCCCTCGCCGTCGACTTCCGGTTCATCGAGCGGAAAACCCTCCAATTTCGCCCAGTTGATCATCCGCAGGTGTTCGGGCTGGCCTTGGGCCACATCAAACATGTCACCGGCGAATTCGGGTACCGCATCGGGACACAGCTCGACGGCCCGGAAGAATGCCGCACCATCGGCGGCGACCACCTCCCGAAAAAGAGTCTCCTTATCGCCGAAATGCGCGTACAGGCGTTCCTTACTGGCATGAGCGGCTCGGGCTATGCGGTCGATACGTCCTCCGGCCAGGCCGTACTGTGCGAAGTCGGCGCGGGCCGCGGAAAGGATCTCGTCCCGGAGCTCTGTGGTCGTTCTCACCAAACCATCGTAACAAACGAACTCGTTCGTCTGTTACGATGGCGAGGGAAACGAACTACGGAATCGGAGAGGGAGAACCACCATGGGTGCAGCGGATGTAGTCGACCAGGCGATCGCGACGATGCCGAGGGGCGGCCCGGACGCGTCCTGGCTGGATCGGCGATTCCAGACTGATGCGTTGGAGTACCTCGACCGCGACGATGTGCCCGATGAGGTCAAGCAGAAAGTCATCGCAGTCCTCGACCGGGTGGGCACTCTCGCCAACCACCACGAAAAGTTCGCCTGCGCTGCACTGAAATCTGTTTCGGATATCGCGAATCCACGAATCCTGGAAATTGGCGCGGGCCATGGAAAACTCTCGGCGAAGATCCTCGAGCTACACCCGACAGCGACCGTCACGGTCAGCGATCTGGATTCGACTTCGGTAGCCAACATTGCCGCGGGGAAGCTCGGGACCCACCCGCGGGCGCGCACCCAAGTGATCGATGCCACCTCCATCGACGCCGAGGACAACAGCTACGACCTGGTGGTGTTCGCCCTGGCGTTTCACCATCTGCCGCCCGCGGTCGCATCTCGCGCGATCGCCGAGGCCACCCGCGTCGGGAAGCGCTTTCTGGTCATCGACCTCAAGAGGCAGAGGCCGCTGCCATTTATTCTGTCTTCGACGCTGCTGATGCCGGCGCACCTGCCGCTTCTGGCGTTCTCGTCAGTGCGGCCGGGGTTACACGACGGTTTCATAAGCCTTCTGCGCGCCTACAGCCCGTCTGCATTCGAAGCTCTCGGTCGCGCCGTTGACCCGGCGATGCAGATCGAAATCCTGCCGCCGCCGACTCGGGTGGGCCCGCCGATGGTCGCAGTAGTGTTCTCCCGCTCGGATGCGGCCGAGCACGACTAACAACTCAGACGTCGCCACAGTCACCTGGGGCCACGTGACGAGGTGCGGGCCGACCTCCCCCACCGCTTAGCCACCCCGAACGAACTGGGGTGATCCTCAGAACGCAACGTCAGTGCAGCCGTTGGACATGCCGGGCGGCCGAGCTCGCCGACGCCGCCACCGAAACGGTCCAGCCCTCGGATCAAGTCCCAACAAGATCCGTGTGTGTTGCCAGAGCGTGACAATCCCTTAATCAAATCGAAGGCGCGCAAGAACTTTCGCGCATCATGCTGTCACCCCTACCATCAGGTACTGACAATGATGCAATTTAGGCGGATTCGGAGACCCATGCGCGTAGCTGTTCGGAGTGTCCTCGTCTCGGGCATGATGGCTGCGAGTGTGGTTTCGGGACCAACGGCCACCAGTAGCGCAGCGAGTGCGTCGCATCAGCTCACTATCGCGTCGCTTCTCCCCACGGAGGGTGCCGTCGTGGGTGTGGCTCATCCCGTGGTGATCACGTTCAATGGCCCCGTCGTCGATCGGCGCGCGGCTGAACGCGCTGTCGATATCAAATCGGTGCCAGCGATGGCCGGGAAGTTCGAATGGGTCGAGAACGATGTTGCGCGATGGGTCCCGGAGAAATTCTGGCCCGCGCACAGCACGGTGGCACTCGCGGTGGGCAACTTGCCCACCAGAAACTTCGAAACTGGCCCCGCTGTGATCGGCGTTGCAAACCTTGCTGACCACACCTTCACCGTGACCGTCGACGGCGAACCAGCCTCTGGACTTCCGGCGCCACACCACCGACCCAACTGGGGACAAAACGGCGTATTCCCGGCTTCAATGGGCCGCCCGGAATACCCGACGCCTGTTGGTGTTTACAGCGTCCTAGCCAAGGAACGAGACATATTGATGGATTCGAGCAGCGTCGGCATCCCCATAGACGCTCCCGACGGCTATCTGCAGGACGTGGAATACGCCATCCGGTTCACTCAGCGGGGCCTCTTCGTGCATTCAGCTCCGTGGGCTGTCAACCAAATGGGCTATGAGAACGGCAGCCACGGCTGTATCGGGCTCAGCACTGAAGATGCCGAGTGGTACTTCAACACCGCCAACGTAGGCGACCCGATTATAGTGCGGGAGAACGGTATCGAGGTTCCACGGAGTGTGCCCAGCTAGAGCGCCCCTCCCCTAGGGCATGTCAGGTGATGCTTCGAGGCCCCGCGGCGCGCCAACGAGAGTCTCCCTCAGAGCCCGCCCGAAGCTGGTGGGCCAGGCAAGGTTGGCTGACCGGGCACCGGTGCTCCGCTCGGCGGCAGACCTGTCGGATCCCCCTTGCCGGCAACATCACTCATGGTGACCAGCGGCAGGCCACCTACCCCGGGGTCGGCCACCGGAAACAGCGGGGCCAGGGGCGGCGCCAGTACCGACACGGGGGGAACGGGCTGCGCCAAGGCCGAAACCGGCGCCAGCGGCGGAACCGGGGCAGCCGGGGGCAAGGCCAGAGGCACAGGCGGAACCACGGGCGGCGCCAGAGGCACTACCGGAACCGGGGGCAGCGCAAGGGGCGCCACCGGACCAGGCAGGGCCATCGGAACACCAGCAAGCTCAGAGATCGGCGCGCACGCGGTCGCCGCCGGAGCCCCGCCCGCAGCTGCCGGAGCCGCGCCCGCGGTCCCCGAGGCCCCGCCCGCGGTTGCCGGAGCCGCGCCCGCAGCTGCCGGAGCCCCACCCGCAGAGGTCTGAATGCACTCGTACCCGCCGGCTAGCGCCACGTTGGGGCTTAACGCTAGGGCGATGCTGGATAACCCAGCCCCCACAGCAACCACTCTGATGCTGATTCGATCAAAGATCGCAATCACCAACCCACTCCTTCGTCACGCTCAGACTTATTCACCGCAGGTGGTGACGCAGAATTGCCCCACACCGAGCCAAGGCCGCCCCCAAGGCGACATCGTCAATCTATCGACACACCCGGGGATGGCGGAATAGCTGGCACCGGGCTGTTTCCGAATAGTGACGTTCGGGGTCACGTGCCGGTCGTTGCCGCCAGAGTTCCGTTGCACAAGAATCGATCTCGACATTGTCAGACAATTCGGGTCAAGAACCAGGTGGACGGCGGACCGAGGATCTGACGATCGCGGTTGCAGTGTGTGCTGCCCGCTATGAGAGAGCACTCACCGTCATCTTCACCAGTGTTCACCTCGGTCCGGAAGTCTGAAAATGACCGCGATATATGCGTGAAACAGATGTATGGAGCACTCATCACGAAACGACCCGCTACTTGGAAGGTTCTCACTCTCGACGCCGCCATGGCCGATGACACCACGGCGCTGCCCGAGGTGGTCAACGAGGTAACCACGACCGACGGCGACGACGGCGACGACGGCGAGGCTTCCGAGTCCGACAGGCGCTTGTGGTACTTCTTTCTTCCGAAACGTGACTGTCGCCGACCTCAGCTACCGAAGGTGCCGCCGAATTCGTCTACTGAGGGCGCCGCCGAGACAACCTGCCGCTCCTCGCTTGTCGGCTCCCTGCAGGATCAACATGGCACGAGCCCTTTCACGGGTAGCGGCGGTTTGGCGCTCCGGGCGGCGAAGTGTCGCAGGGCAACCGCGCCGGCGAGCAGGGCGGCCATCGGCCCCACAGCTACGGCGGTCCGGGGTCCGGCAAGGTCAGCAGTCCAGCCGACGATCGGCGCTCCGATGGGAACTCCGCCGAGCAGCATCATGGCGGCTAGCGCCATCACCCGACCGCGCATCGTTGGGGCGCAACGCTGTTGAAGCAACGCGTTGGAGGCGGTGATGAAGAGCAACGCTGTGGCGCCGGTAGCAACGCTTGCGACCACGGCCACCGCTAAGTTCGGCGAGATTGCGACCGAGCCATTCGCCAGGGCGAAGGCGATGATCGCACCGGCGAGGAATCGCAGGTCGATCTCGTGGCGACGGGCCACCACCAGGGCTCCGAAGACTGAACCGGAGCTCATAGCGGTGTAGAGCAGCGTGTAGGTACCCACGCCGCCTTTGAACGTCTGGTCTGCAAGCAGAGGGATGAGTACCTGGTGGTTGAATCCGAAGGTGGCGACCACACCAGTCAGTAACAGTGCAATCCGAAGTTCTGGGACGCTCCAGGCGTAGCGTAGGCCGGCCCGCGCCGCCCCGGGTTCAGGTGCTGCCTTGGTGATGTGCAGCGCATCGCGATGTATCGGCAGCAGGGCGGCCAGCGCGACCAGGTAGCCGGCGGCGTTGCCGATGAAACACCAACCGACACCCGCCGACGCAATCAGGACGCCAGCGGCGAGCGGGCCAAGAATCCGGCCGGCAGCTGTGATCGCACTGGTGAGACTCACCGCGTGTTGAATTCGGTTCTCCCCGACGAGTTCGGCCACAAACGCCCGGCGGACCGGGGCCTCCACGGAGTGAAGCACTCCGTACGCCAGGGTCAGCGCGTACACCAACCCCATGGTGCTGACTCCGGAGAGCACCAAAGCGCCGAGCGCGGAGGCTTGGCCGACGATCAGAAGCTGTGTTGCGGTGAGCAGACGGTGCTTGTCGACGCGGTCGGCGAGTGCCCCGGTCCACGGCCCCGACACCAGCAGCGGCCCGAACATCGCCACGGCGATCCAGCCGAGGGCGGCGCCGCTGCCGGTCAATTCGCTGGCCAGCCAGGCCAACGCCACGAACTGCAGCCAGGTGCCGGACTGAGATGCGACCTGGCTCGTCAGGAAGAGCCGGAAATTTCGACGCCGGGGGCGACCTAGCGCGTGTTGACGATCCGTTTGTGCATCGACCATGCCAGAACCTTGCAGACCGGAGATGGATCAGCGATGAGCGAAGAATGAACTAACCTTCACAATTCACCGCATTCAACTCAGCCGATAGCTCTCTCACGAACTACATCGAGGCAGAACCTCACCCACTAGGGCAACAACAGCGGGTGCGGGTTCCTGACCGCTTGGAGATCACGGTGATCGCGCGGTTCCAGCGAATCGCACCCGTATGAGAAATCTTTCATCAGTCGGGCCTAGTTGCTCTCATCCAGGTGCACGACCCTGGCTGTCACAGAACCGAAAAGGAGTCAACGCATGACACTCGCTACGCAGATCATCGGCGAGCCAGCGATTCCCAGTGGCAGCCATCCTGCTGGCCACCTCAAATCACCTAAGCACCCACACAAGATCAAACACACCGACGTGGATGTGGCGACCAGCGATGACGTCCAGCTAGCCGTGCGGGATTTCGCCCCCCGAGTGGTACGTCACACGGTCGTCTTGTTGCATGGGCTATTTGTTACCGACGCCGTGTGGTCGCGCCAAATTGACTACCTGGTGCGGCGTTACGGCAACGGTGTCCGCGTCATCAGCTACGACCACCGCGGCCACGGCAGATCCGACCACGCGCCCATCGACTCCTACTGCATCGACCAGCTGGCCAGTGACCTCGCCGACGTCCTTACCGCGCTCAATGTCCGCGGCCCGCTGACCGTTGTCGGTCATTCGATGGGCGGGATGACTGCGCTGGCCTACCTCGCTCGTCCGAATGCCGATCGTCCCGTTGATCCCCAGGGCCTGGTCCTGGTCGCTACCGCCGCAGGCAAACTCGCGCAACGAGGTCTGGGTCGGCTCTTAGCTACCCGCGGCAGCGGCGCGCTGCTCACGCTTGTCAACCACATCCCCAGGAAGGCCCTCATCGCGCTGGCCGGGCCGCTGTGCTCGACGCTGAGCAAGGTCTGGCCGGCACAGCGCGCACTGTTGGCCGCCGTCGCACGCGCGGCGACCCGCACACCCATACCCACAGCGGTCGGATTCCTGCCCGCGCTGAGTAGCTATGACCAGTACCGGACCCTTGGCGATATTCGCGCGAAAACAGTCGTCGTCAGCGGCGGCACCGACTCCCTCACGCCGGCATCACATTCCCGTGACCTCGCAGGCGCTATCCCCGGAGCTGCGCACGTGCACCTCCCCCGCGCCGGGCACACGTTGCCCCGCGAAGTGCCCGACATCGTCAACGACGCCATCCGGCAGGCGATGCTCCGCGCAGAGGCCGGGTTCACCCGCTACGGCCACGACGCCGCCTCCAGCGCAGACTACCGGCGCCGCCGCTGACGTGTTTCCCTTCGTGCGAGGGGCGACTGCTGGGACGATAGCGAGGACGGGGACGATGGCGACGACAGGGAAGACGACGATGGCCCAGAACAAAGACTTCGACGGCGACCGTTGAAGCAGTCGGCTGGAAAGAGAGGTCGACAGGATGGAGCACATCGAGCGCGAAGCCGGGCGGCGGCAATGAGTGCGATCAATGCCGCCGCACAGCCGTTCTGGCGGCGGATCCTTCCGTCGGCGACGCGGACCCGAATCATGGGTTGGGTGCTTCTGCTTGTGATGGCCGCACTGGGGATCGTCATTTTTGTGACGTGGCGGTTGTTCGTGTCGATCACCGACGAACGAATGGATGCGGCGTTGCGATTGGAGGTCGAGGAGTTCACGCAGGTGACGGCATCGGGGGTCAACCCACTTACCGGCCAACCCTTCGCCAGCGTCGAAGAGGTAATCAGCGCGGCGATCGCATACAACATCGTGCGGCCCAACGAGGAGTTCCTCGGGTATGTCGACAGCAAGTTCTATACCCAAGCCAGGCAGCAACCGGAAACCCCGGAAGCGCTCGCAAAGGACGAAGCGTTCGGTGATCTCGTAGGCTCGGCGACCGAGCCTACGGAGGGCCGCTATCACCAGCCCGCGGTGGGCGAGGTCCGCTACCTCGCAATCCCGGTCAGCTTGGATGGTGACCCCTCCCGGGGCGTCATCGTGGCTGCCTTCCTGGGCGACGCGGAGCGCGCCGCCGCGAACGAGGCCGCAAAGCTCATGTTGGTGGTCGGGGCGGCCACGATGATGGGTGCAACCGCGGCGGCGTGGCTGGTGGCCGGCCGGATCTTACGACCGCTGCACGATGTCGCCGAGACGGCCCGCAGTATCACTGACTCCGATTTCTCTAGGCGCATACCTACCCGCGCCAACGGCAAGGGTGATGAGCTCGACGACCTGGTCCATACGGTCAATGGCATGCTCGACCGGGTGGAGTCCGGGGTGTCGGCACAACGCCGGTTCATCGACGACGCCGGACATGAACTGCGAACACCGATCACCATCGTGCGCGGCCACCTCGAGGTGCTCGACCCCAACGATCCAGCCGACGTCGATGCGACTGTCGCACTCGTAGACGACGAGTTGGAGCGGATGAACCGGATGGTGTCGGATCTGTTGCTGCTGGCCCGTTCTGAGCAACCGTCCTTCCTGCAAACCCGGGCCGTCGACGTCGGCGCCCTCACCCGCGATGTGTTCGAGAAAGTGACGCAACTCGGTGAGCGCGACTTCACCTTGGAGGCCGTCGCCGAGGTGACCGCCGTCGTCGATCCGCAACGGATCACCCAAGCCCTGGTTGCTCTCACAGACAACGCGTGCCGCTATACCGAGGCTGGCCATAGGATCGGGGTTGGGTCCGAGATTGTGGACGGATGGCTGCGGTTCAAGGTGTCTGACTCCGGACCCGGAGTCAGCGAGGCTGACCGGACGCGTATCTTCGAACGTTTCGCCCGAGGCAGTGCAGGCGGCCAACGCTCCGACGGGGCCGGGCTGGGACTGAGCATCGTGCAGGTCATCGCCGTTGCGCACGGTGGCCACGTGGACGTCGACAGCATCCGAGGCCGTGGTGCCACGTTCACCGTCGTCGTTCCCGTCCGAGGAGGATAGTCATGACACGCATCCTGGTTGCCGAAGACGAGCCGCGGATCTCCGCGTTCATCGACAAAGGATTGTCCGCCAACGGATTCGCGGTCACCGTCGTTGCCGACGGGCCATCTGCCTACGACTACGCGATCACAGGCGGTTTCGACCTCATGATCCTTGACATCGGGCTGCCCGACATGGACGGTTTCGCTGTGCTGCAAAAGCTGCGCGCAGAGCGGAACCTCATTCCGGTCATCGTCCTCACGGCGCGCGACAGCGTCCAGGACACCGTTGCATTCTTGGAAGGAGGCGCCGACGACTACATGCCGAAGCCGTTTCGGTTCGACGAGCTACTGGCGCGGGTGCGGCTGCGGTTGACCAACAAGCGTACTGCCGAGCTCACCGTGTTGTCTTGCGGTGGTTTACATCTGGACTTGCGGACGCGACGTGCCAGGATCGGCGACAAGACCGTCGACTTGTCCACGCGCGAGTTCGCGCTCGCTGAGACGTTCCTTCGGCATCCAGGTCAGGTACTCTCCCGCGAGCAGTTGCTCAGCCATGTCTGGGGCTATGACTTCGATCCCGGCTCCAACATCGTTGACGTCTACTTGCGGTACCTGCGGCGCAAGCTGGGCGCCGAACGTTTCACGACGGTGCGCGGCATGGGGTACCGACTTGAGGAGCTGCCGTGAGAAGAATCGACGGATTGCACATCACCTGAAAACCCGCGGTGGCGTGGGCCGAATAGTGTCCGCACACCACACTTGGGGAGACCCGCAGGCTAGGAGGCAGACCATTGGACACGCCCATTGTGTTGGTGCATGGGGCCAACGCCGGCCCCTGGACGATGGCGAATTTCGAGCGGCACTTTGCTGAACTCGGCTGGCGATGCATCAGCCCTGCCTATCGCCATCACGACACACCGCTGACCGACGAAAGCTCGTGCCTGCTCAGCGGAATCAGCATCGCGGACTACGTCGACGATATCGCTGCGGCCATTGCGACGTTGGATACCAGGCCAGTCATCGTCGGGCACTCCCTCGGAGGCGTGATCGCCCAGAAGCTTGCCGCCCAAGGGCTCGCCCGCGCGATCGTGTTGCTCAACGGCAGTATCAATTCGGGGGTCCTGCCGACGACTGATGAAGAGCGCGCACTGGCCAAGGCACTGATGTCTGCCGGCCCGTTTTGGGAAACCACCCTTCTGCCGGATTTCGACACGATGTCCAAATTTGGGCTCAACATGCTCGAGGAGGCCGAACAACGACGCGTCTTCAACCGCCTGGGACCAGAGTCGGGCCGCGCGATGTTCGAGCTGTTCTTCTGGATGTTCGACGAGAACCAGACAACGAGAATCGACTATCCGAACGTCACCTGCCCCGTGCTGATGGTGTCGGGATCTGAAGACCTGGCGATCCCCCCATCGACGTCGCGGGTCATCGCACAGCGGCACGGTTCATCAGCGACGTTCCACGAGGCAGAGGGTTTTGGACACTATTTGACCCTCGAGCCAGGCTGGCGCCAGATCGCCGATCTGTGCGCACGCTGGTTGACCGACTCGCTGAGGTGAGTGCCGGAGGTTCCGATCTCGGAGATGCCCTGAACTAGTTAGCTCGCAATAGGATTGCGCACTGCAGCCATTGTGCCGATGATGCCGTCAGAGTGATCCCTGACCACTCTTGGTGTCTTGTGGGCGCGGGGTGGCGAGTGGCGCGAAGATTTCGTCTGTGAATGAGCTAGGTGTGCCGATAACCACCATGCGTACGCCGGGGATCGCCACGGACGGGTCCACTCGCGTGAGCCGCTTACGCGTCCCCACCACCTGCACGAGGCGCACCGAAGAGCTATCACCGGCGAGCCGAACGAGCCCCTTGGCGCGCAGGACGCCGCGTGGGATGTGGGTAAGCCAGTGCCCGAGGACCTCAGCATCGATCGGATGGTCGGATTGGAAGCTTGCGGTGTCGAGTTCAGTGTGACCGTAGTCGTTGGCGTGTGGGGGTGCTGGGCGTCGGTGCGGGTCGAGCGGACCGAGCAGTACCGACAGTGGTGCGGTGCCATAAGCGGTCTCCAACACCGGGACCTCAGGTGCGTCGGTGGACAGCAGCGTCCGTGCCGCGTCCAGTTCGGTGGCTGTGGCTTCATCAACTTTGTTGAGTACGAGCAGATCAGCGCTGGCAATTTGTTCGCGGACAGTGTCTCCGACGTAGCGGTCGCGAGCTCGTTGGGTGATATCGACGGCATCGACGACCACCAGGATGCCGTCCAGGCGAAGTCCGGGCCCGCCGACTGCGCCGAGGAGGCCGCGCGGTAGTGACACACCGCTTGCCTCCACGAGGATCTGGTCGGGGCGGCTTCCCAGCGTGCGCAGGGCGGCGAGTCCTTCGGTCAGGCCGCCACCAAGACTGCAGCAGATGCAACCGTTGCGGAGGCTGATCGTTGCGGCGTCGGCCGACTCGATCACCGCTGCGTCGATGTCGAGTTCGCCGAAGTCGTTGACCAGCACCGCGATTCTGCGGCCAACAGATTCGCGTAACACGTGGTTGACCAGTGTTGTCTTGCCTGATCCCAGGGCACCGGCGATCACCGTCACCGGGATCGGCTCACTCATCAACGTCCCAGCTACCTGTTTGCCGGCGCGGGCCGTGGAACGCCGCCGACGACGGTTCCCCAGATCTCGATATTTCGTAACTCCGTAGGTTCCACCGCGAGCGGGTCCTCCTCAAGTACGGCAAAATCGGCGAACTTGCCCGGCTCTATGGAGCCGACCTCAGCATCCCACTTGTGTTGGTAGGCGCCTCCGATCGTGACGGCGTGCAACGCCTCACGCACGCTGATCTTCTCGAATTCACCGAGGACCCTCCCCGTTGCCGACGTGCGGTTGACTGCACACCAGGCCGAATGCAGACCGCCCAGCGGGGTGATCGGTGCGTCGGTGTGCAACGACAGTGGTACGCCCTCGCGCAGTGCGGTCGCCGCAGCCTCCATCCCGTCGGCGCGATCGGGTCCCACGACCATCGCGGCGTGCTGGTCACCCCAGTAGTAGATATGGTTAGAGAAAACGTTCACACACATCCCGAGGGCCCGCATGCGCCGGTACTGGTCGGGAGTGGAGAACTGCGAGTGCTGAACGGTGTGGCGATGGTCGAACCGTGGCGCCACGGTCAGCGCGTATTCGATCGCGTCGAGGAACGCATCGACGGCAAGCGAGCCGTTGCAGTGGCAATGAATGATCAGGCCCTCGCGGTGAAAATCCGCGACAATCTTGGGTAGCTCGTGCGGGTCGACGTTCCAGATCCCTTGCGGCGCCCCATTGAAGTAGCCCGGGAAACGGAAGCAGGCGGTAAACCCTTGCGGTGAGCCGTCGATGACGAGCTTGATCCCGGGGAAGCGCAGCTTGTCGGTCTGCTGTGAGGCCAGTCGCGCCGCGTACTTTGCCGCTTCGGCCGAGTCGGCAGGCCCGCCCAAGGCCGTACACGCCAGAATCGATACCCGCGCAGGGAAGCTAGGGTCGTTGACCACCTTCGACCATCGTTCCGGCATTCCCGGTGAGTAGATATTCGCCGAGGCCAACTCTCCGAGAGACGTCACGCCCGCGTTGCGGGCCTCCGCGGCCCACGTTCTGATCGCCAACTCGTCATTCGCGGCAGCCAAGAACGCGCCCATCATGGCTGGGGCACAACCCATCGCAGCCACCTCTTGAAGCACCCCGGTGGGCCTGCCGTCGACATCTTTGACAACACCCTCGACATCGGTATCGGGGCCGATCCCCTCACGCTTCATCGCCGCAGAATTCGCCACAGCGACATGCCCGCTGGCATGTTGGACGAAAATAGGCCGCTCGGTCGAGGCCCGGTCGAGGTCCGCGGCGGTGAACTCAACATCGTCAGGGAAATAGATCGGGTCCAGGCCCCATCCGATCAACGGCTCGGTCGGGTCAGCCAACGCCTGCGAGGCCGCGTTCAGCCGGGCAATGACGGCGTCTTTGCTCCGCAGGCCAGCCTGCACCCTGCCGTCAGGCGCACGACGTTCGAACCACCCAAGATAGGGCCAGCGCCACATCGCCCCGGCATGAACATGCGCGTGGGCCTCAACCATGCCCGGCATCAGCACCTTGCCCTCAAACGTCCCGTCGACGGTGTGCTCACCCCAGCCGGCCAGTTCCTCAACTGTGCCCACACCGACGACCCGTCCCTCGCGCACGGCGACCGCATCGACGCTCGGACGGTACGGATACATGGTCTCTATCCGCTTGGCCGTGAAGATAGTCAGGTCGGTGGGCATTAGGTTGCTCCTCTTTTTTCACTAGAACCGCTTCTCTGGGACTCACTTAGCTTCGTTCGATGTTGCGTACGCCGCGCCACGATGCCCCGCTGTACTGGTCCCGCGAGTGAAACGCTCAACGGTCCCGGCGGCGTCCATCACGAACAAGGTGGCGAAACCCATCAGCGCGATAATCAAGGCGGACACCGCTACGGTGGTATCGAACCATTGATCGAGCAGCTGCAATCCAGCGATCAGACCAAGCAGATAGATCGGCCCCTTCGGCACGGTCGCACTGTGGTCGAGTCGGGTTGACCCAGCCTCGTCGCTGGTCATCTCGCCTCAATCGTTTCTGATCAATCTCATGGCTAGCCGGCTCATCTGCTCCTGATTCTAGGTCTCGGCTATCTTGCCCCGTGATCGAATTCCCGGATGGGGCCAATCATCTAAGCTGCTAACTCCCGTTCCGGGCTGGCAGGATCTGTCCTCTCCGAAGTTGAACCCGAACTCAATCCCGAAACGACTCCATGGCCGCTTCGGTTGAAATCATCATGTACGCCATGAAGATGGCCGCCGCAAAGGCTGAGAATCCAGGCGACGACATTGTCACGACCTTGATCCAAGCCGACGTCGACGGCGACAAGCTTTCTGATGACGAGTTAGCCTTCTTCGTCATCCTGCTGGCGGTGGCCGGCAACGAAACAACCCGAAACTCAATTACACAGGGCATGATCGCATTCACCGAGTTCCCCGACCAATGGGAGCTGTTCAAGAAAGAACGCCCGATCACCGCCGTCGACGAGATCGTGCGCTGGGCGACACCTATCACTGCTTTTCAACGCACAGCGCTTGAGGATTTCGACCTATCTGGCTGCGAATCAGCAAAGGTCAGCGGGTGGCTATGTTCTATCGGTCGGCCAACTTCGACGAGGAAGTCTGCGAGGACCCCCTGACCTTCAACATCTTTCGAAATCCCTACCGTCACCTAGGATTTGGCGGGACAGGCGCACATTACTGTATTGGGGCGAACCTCGCTCGGATGACGATCGATCTGATGTTCAATGCGATCGCCGACCACTTGCCCGACCTCACACCCCTGGCGAGGCCTGAACGGTTGCGTTCTGGTTGGCTCACCGGCGTCAAGCACTGGAAGGTCGACTACCAAGCCCCTACGTAGACTCCTGGTGCTGCGGGCTGGAGCGCGCAAGGTAACGCGGCAACCCGGCCGATCGAGGCATCCGAGGCGGTAGCGTGGCGCGGACGAGATAAGGGGGTCGCCATGAGCGTGGTAACAACGGCGGCGGCGCTGGTCGCCTTTCCTGTTCTCGCCGCCATCACCGGCAGCGTAGTCGCGGTCCTGCGAAAACCTTCTGCGGCGCTGGTTAGTGGTGTACAACACTTGGCTGCCGGAGTCGTCGTGGCCGCCGTCGCAGGTGAGGTATTGCCTGACCTGCGCGAGCGAGGCTCTCTGGGTCTGGTCGTTGTGGGTTTCGCAGCCGCAGTAGCCTTCTTCGTGTTCTTACAACGGTTCGAGGCCGACGAGCCGGACGCCGCTGGCACCCTGCCTGTCGCCTTCCTCGTCGTCGTCGGAATCGACCTTCTCATCGACGGGCTGCTCGTCGGTGCAGGCGCCGCCGTATCGACCGACACCGCGGTCATCCTGACCATCGCGCTGACTGTCGAGGTCCTATTCATCGGCTTGGCCCTAAGCCTGCAATTAGCACACTCCGGCGTTTCCAAGATCCAAGTAGTCATGACTACTGCGGGCCTAAGCCTCCTCGTTGCAGTGGGCGCGGTGTTGGGCGCTCTTGTGCTAGACGGAGCGGGAAACACCGTCCTGGTCCTCGTGCTGGCCTTCGCCGCGGCCGCACTGCTTTGGCTGGTCGTAGAGGAACTGCTCGTCGAAGCCCATCAGGTGGTGGAGCGACCCTGGATGTCGGTGATGTTTTTCGTCGGGTTCCTAGCAATATTCAGCCTAGAAGCACTGGTATGAACATCATTTAACGCCGCCCTCTGCAGTTTCGTCGAGGCGACCAGGTGGACGAGATCGCGCCCAGACATGTGCCGCCGGCACAAGAAAACCTGGGGCGCGCCGCGCTGTGAACCCATCGTCGAGGAAGTAACGGGTACCACCTCGACACGGCTCAAATTAGACTCGAGTCGGCCCCTCAAGTAGGAGAAGACTCTGTGAGCGGAATAAATAGAGCGAAGAACAAGAGCCAAATGGCCGGCGAAACGGTGGCGAATATCTTCAAGAAGTAATTGCTGCCTCACAGCCACAACGCGCCGCACGCCGCCGTCGAGGTCGACGGTCTAGGGCACAATGAGCATCGACGTGCTCAAGGAGGAGGCGGCGATGGCCACGCGACGAGAGCGGTTGGCGCAGTTGAAGGCGACGCTGGCGGAGGAGTATCCCGGCGCCGACGGGAAGAAGATCCGCAACGAAGTGCTCGACACCGCGCGCGAATACCTGCGCGGCGAAGTGACTGTCAAAGAAATCGGCGAGGAGCTTGCTGATGCCCGCCTCGAGTTGGCGACCGCAATCGCGACAGCGAAGGCTGTCGGATTGCTGGCGCTCGAGAACGGTGGACCGGAGCAGTCGACGGCGCGCGAGCTTGGGGTAGACCCTGTGACGGTGCGCGACTGGCAGCGCGAACGGTCCATGAACTGGCCGCGCAGCTGAGCTTCAGCCCATCACAAAATGTGGTTCGCCCCCCCCGGGGGGCGGCACACATGTTTCCGGACTGGAACGCGGGCCGCAGTGCGTGATGCCGACCTGATTTCGCCGACAGCGGGGTCATTCGCCGCTACCGCCGCCCTCATTACCACGACCGTCGGCACCGTGGCCGCTGTCGCCGCCACCGGCGCCGGGGTCTGATGGTGGGGGCGTTGGCGGAGGAGTCGAGGGCGGCGGCGGGGACTTGGGTCACCGCCTCGAGCGCACTGCCATAGCGCTCACGCGCGCGGCCCTTGTCGCCGTGGTCAGCCCGTCCGCAGCGACGTTGCGGCACAGCATATTCCACCCCTAGGAGGCAGAATAGCCCCAGGTGTGGTCTTTTTAGAATCCTGGCGGCTATGCTCACGGCCACCGAAAACGCATCCCGCAGCATCGAATAGCACACCTCCCGCAGGGTGCCCTCAATCGGGAAGCCAAGGGCAGGTTGGCGCGGTTACGATTGGCCCAGACTGCGCTGGTAGTCCGTGACCTCGGCTTCAGCGGCGAGCAACGCGCCCAGATCGCCTTCCTGCTGCGCAACGAAAACGCCGACAACCTGACGACACAATTCTGGCACGCTCACACCGCGCGCATCGGCGATGCGTTTGAGCCCGGCCACCGTCGTGGTGGTGACGTGAAACTGCACAGTGAACTGTCCGCAGGAACCGTCTTCGGGCGGCGGCCCCGGCCCCAGGATCACGGGCCCGTCGAAGGGGTACTCGCCAGCTTCGACGTCCCGGCTCGTCTCAGCGATCTCGTCGCAAGGTAACGGTGTGACGGTCCGGCTCTCCTGACACTCGTCCAACTCGTGGCGCTCGTCAATGGTGTCGGCAGCCCGTGGTTGACCGTTGACACGAAGTCGCTCTTGACGGCTTCTTCGCTCTTGACTCATCCGCGCAGTGCCTTGATCCAGGCCCCGAATCTCGACCGCAGGTAGAGGACGCCGAGCAGGATCGACAAGTACGAGGCGCCCATCACCACCCAGGCGAACGGCAACAGCAGCGGCTGACCGTACAGCGTGAGGCCGTCGAACGCCCCCGGCGCGATCGAGAATCCGGTTCCCATGATTATCCCGCCGAAAAAGCACCGGATCACTCGCGGGGCCAGCGGGCCGATCAGCTTGGCGCCCTTCATCGATCGGCCTGCGACCACTGCCCCAGCCAGCATCACGACAAGAAAGGCCACCCGTTCGACCGCCCAGTCCCCGACACCGTGGGAGATGTCGCCCAGGAGCTCGGTGTAGGCCCACGGACCGAATAGTTGCACCAGCGCGACGAACAGCAGCCCGATGATGAAGGTCGCAGTCCGCGGATCCCAGGCCTGCCGCAGAAACTCACGGAAGCTGTCGTGCGGGCCGACAACAAGACGACGCACGGTCAGTGCGGCGACGAGACCGAGTCCGACCAGAGCCACTACCGGGTAGTCCAGGGACGTCAACGTCGGTGTCGACCCGACGTGGGTGGTGGCTTGCCGATCGAACAGGTGCGGGGCCATCACACACCCCAGGTAGAAACCGAGCAGGGTCAGTCCGAAGGCGTATTCGCCGGAGCCGATGCGGGCGACAGACCCGGTGGTGCAGGCACCGTTGATGACCGCCCCGATGCCGAGCAGAAGTCCGCCGGCGACTGACCACAGTGTGATCGGCACCGCTTGGGGGGTCGGTCGCACTCCGGTCGCCAGCGCCAGCACAGCCAAGCCGCCGGACACCCAGAACCACGCGTAGACGATGGCCAGCAGCCGATCCCAAGATCGGCGCTCAACGATGTCGTCGATTGCGACAACGGTGCAGGTGTTGCCGCGTTGGATCGCAACCCCCATCACGAACACCAGCGCGAGGGAAACCAGAAACGCCGGCAGACCCATCGAGGCACACTAACTCATTGCTAACGGCTCAGGAGGCACGAATAGGTGACACTGGTGAGGCCGCCTGTTCGA